>QQUK01000332.1 GCA_008501655.1 Calditrichota bacterium | reverse complement strand
TTCGTATCAAATTTGACCTAATTTTCTCTTGGGGCTTGTCAAAAAGCCCCTTTTTTTATTATATTTCTCCGTATCAAATATAGAGCACTTTGGTATAACTAGTGCATTATTGTAATTTTTCTGTTTTGAGATAGGAGTAAATTAAGTGATAGATTTTACCAGTAAAGAACATAAAGTCAAAATAGGTTTGGCGGAGATGCTCAAAGGCGGGGTGATTATGGATGTTGTCACTCCTGACCAGGCAAAAATCGCCGAAGACGCCGGTGCTGCTGCTGTAATGGCTCTTGAACGGGTTCCCTCTGATATTCGTGCCGATGGCGGTGTTGCCCGTATGTCTGATCCGGATATGATTGACGGTATCAAAAAAGCGGTGACAATTCCGGTTATGGCTAAATGCCGTATCGGTCATATTACCGAAGCCCGCGTTTTGGAAGCTCTCGAAGTCGACTTTATTGATGAATCCGAAGTCCTCACCCCAGCTGACGAAAAGTATCATATCAACAAATGGAACTACAAAGTACCGTTTGTCTGCGGCTGCCGGAATCTTGGTGAAGCACTCCGAAGAATCTCTGAAGGTGCTGCCATGATTCGGACCAAAGGTGAAGCCGGTACCGGTGATGTATCCCACGCTGTCAAACATCTTCGGGAAATCAATTCGATTATGAAATCTCTGACAGTCATGACTGATGAAGAATTGTTTGGTATCGCTAAAGATTATCAGGTCTCCATTGACCTCGTCCGGATAGTTGCCAAAACCGGAAAACTTCCGGTGCCGAATTTTGCCGCCGGCGGAATAGCTACTCCGGCTGATGCTGCCCTCTGTATGGAACTTGGTGCTGAAGCTGTTTTTGTCGGTTCCGGTATCTTTAAATCCGATAACCCGGCAGAACGTGCTAAAGCAATTGTTTCCGCAACGACTCACTGGCAAGATTTCAAAATCATTGCCGATGCATCGCGTGGATTGGGTAATGCAATGAAAGGTATCCAGGCAGCCGATATCCCGGATGAGGAACTACTCCAGACACGGTAAATGTTTAGTTGGGGCAGACGAGGGCGTCTGCTACTCACAATAAATTACACACCCCCAGCCCCTCTTGTTAGAGGGGAGTTTATGGAGCACCCTTCGACAAGCTCAGGGTGACAGATTATGTGCTGTCAGGCATCTCGCCTGACAGTTTTTTTATGTCGGGTTTCTCGCCCTCAAAATCTCCCGATTTTGAGACAACGGAACCCGACCTACGGTATGTTCTCAAGGTGATAATTTATATGTCGGGTTCTTCGAGAAACTATCGTTTCTCTCCGGGAACCCGACCTACAAGTACTCAAAATCTCCCGATTTTAAGACAACGGAACCCGACCTACAGGTACTGTTTTTTTTATCTTTTTGTGAAAATAATAGAGTGAAACAATCCAATTTCCTGCTCGTTAAAGAATTATAGCCATTTTCACGAAAGGAAAATATGAGTTCGGACAAGCAAATCAATCGGCGCAATATTATACGTATGGGGCTTCTAACAGTCGGAGCTTCGACAATATTCGGAATCAAAGGAATTACACAGACTATCATCCCTGATTCTGTTATGCAGAAAAACAAAGATTTTGCCGGTGATAAAGACGCACAACTTGAGCCGGCATTGGTACAGGAGTTTGTCCGGTTTTCACACTTTAACTTTGATACAGTAAAAAAGATGGTGGAATCTACACCTGAATTAGTGACAGCATCCTGGGACTGGGGCGGCGGAGATTTTGAAACCGGATTAGGGGCGGCATCCCATGTCGGGAATAAAAAAATCGCACTGTATCTATTAGAACAGGGAGCCCGACCTGATATCTTTACTTCAGCAATGCTCGGACAGCTTGATGCTGTCAAAAGTCTGATTGACTCATTTCCTTATTTGAAAGATTGTAAAGGTCCTCATGGACTTTCGTTGATTCATCATGCTGAAAAAGGTGGTGATGAGGCGAAAACTGTTTTGGAATATTTGAAGATTTTGTAAATGATTGTTATATCCCAAATTTATATTGTGCTGTCTAGCTTCCCGAATGACATTTTTTTGTCGAAAGTCAAGACTTTCGACCTACTCGGTTTTCCTTTGTCATTTGTAGTCTGACCGGGAATGTAGTAAAATGTGCTGTCAGGCGTCTCGCCTGACAGTTTTTTTATGTCGGGTATCTCGCCCTCAAAATCTACCGATTTTGAGACAACGGAACCCGACCTACAGGTATGTTCTTAGGGTGACAGCTTTTTTATGTCAGGTATCTCATATTGTCAGGTCACAATTCGCCAAGACGAATCAGGACCTGACATAACACAAAACTCCAACAACGACCTGCTAAAAAAATATCAGTGAAAATACTAATAAATAGAGATTGATTTTAACTATTTTTAGGCTATACTTTGCGAAAATTGTATGAATACTATGATAATGAATATGGCAAATACAGATAAACTGCATATAGGTGTTCTGGGGCTTCAGGGCGACTATGAAGCTCACCAGAAACAGCTCAAATCGCTCGAAATAGGGTCAAGTTTAGTGAAATTACCCCATCAGCTTGATGAAATCGATGGTCTGATTCTCCCTGGTGGGGAATCGACGACAATGGATAAGCTGATTGACCGGTTTAACCTTCGGGACAAGCTCATCGCTTTTGGAAAGATCAAACCGATTTGGGGAACTTGTGCCGGAATGATACTGTTGTCAAAGTCGATAGAAGAAAATCAGTCGGATGTAAAACCATTTGGATTGATTGATATCGATGTCCGCAGAACAGCTTTCGGCAGGCAGGTTTTTTCATTTACTGAAGTCCTGACAGCTGAGTTAAACGGACAAAAAGCAAGTTTTGAGGCATCATTTATCAGGGCTCCGCGAATAACACGGGTAGGGAAAGATGTTTCCGTACTTGCTGAATTTAACGGAGAGCCCGTATTAGTTGAGAAAGGAAATATTTTAGCATCTTCTTTTCATCCGGAACTTGGTGAAGAGACAGTTTTGCTCAGATATTTTATAAATAAATTTTTTATTGGATTAGACCGATAATTAACATATATTAGATGGATGTATAAAGTCCTTTTTACACAGTCAATCGGAGAAAATTCCGCCCATGGTGCGGTACCTAAAGCTCCCAAAAAAGCTGAACGGAGACAGGTACCCCATGCTAAGCTACCACGATGGATGAAAACAACAGCGTATCATGGTCCGAATTTTGTGCGCGTAAAAGATATATTAGATAGTTACGGATTACATTCGGTTTGTCAGGAAGCTGCCTGTCCGAATATCCGGGAATGTTGGGATGAAGGTACTGCAACGTTTATGATTCTGGGGAAATATTGTACCCGGACCTGTAATTTCTGCGATGTACTCAAAGGTTTCCCAAAAGGACTTGATGAAGATGAACCGAGACGGCTTGCAGAAGTTGTTTCTAAGCTGAGTCTGAAGCAAGTCGTGATAACATCCGTAACAAGAGATGACCTGCCTGATGGGGGAGCTTCTATTTTTGCCCGGACTATAGAACTCCTTCGACGGCAGGATAAAAATGTACAGGTAGAATTTTTGATTCCCGATTTAGGCGGGAAATATGATTCCCTGAAAATCGTGCTGGATTCACATGTCGATGTGTTGGCACATAATGTCGAAACGGTCGGCAGATTACACAAACGGGTGCGCGGAGCGGCGAAACTTGACCGTTCCCTGCAGGTACTCAGATGGATGTCGGAATACAAACCGAGACCGATTGTAAAAACAGGAATGATGGTCGGTTTGGGTGAGTCAGTCGATGAAATTATCGAACTGTTTCATCAGATACATGCTACCGGCTGTGATATTCTCACAATCGGACAGTATTTGAGACCGTCACCGGATCATTTACCGGTTGAAAAATATTACAGACCTGAAGAATTTGATGAACTTGCCAGAATCGGTATGGAAATCGGTATCGGGCATATTGAAGCCGGACCAATGGTACGGTCATCATATAAAGCGTTTAATCAGACCAGACAACTCCTGGAGAAACAATGTTAAAGAAAATACTGATAGCTTCACATCACGGATTTTGTATGGGGGTGAAACGGGCAATTCAGATAGCCGAGGAAACATCAGAAACAGCTGAAGGTAAAGTTACTATTTTAAATGAAATAGTACATAATGAAGCAGTTGTAGATAAATTCAAAAAACAGGGTGTCGGTCAGGCATTAGCTGTGAAAGATGTCGATGAAGGAACATTGATAATCTCAGCTCATGGTATTTCACCAGCAGTTATCAACGAAGCTGAGTCCAAGGGGCTCACTGTTGTAGATGCAACCTGTCCGTTGGTCACCAATATTTATGATATTATTGAAAAAGCTGTGTCTGATGGATTTCATATTATACATTATGGTAATCCGCATCATGATGAAACGCAGGGTATCTTAGGATATGCTCCCGATAATATTACCACAGCATCTTCAATCGAAGAATTGTTGGCTCTTCCTGAATGGAAAGAAAGAAAACTTGGTCTGACCGTTCAGACTACAGCTCACATTGAAGAGTTTGCAAGAGTGGAAGAAAAAGCAAAAGAAAAATGGCCTCATCTTGAGGTTTTTAATACAATCTGTAATGCAACAACCAAACGACAGAATGCTATCTTTGATTTGGCTCCAAAAGTCGATATGGTGCTGGTTGTTGGTTCGACAACATCGGCAAATTCAAAACGGCTTGCATCAATCTCTAACGATATTTGTGGGAATGGAAAATTAATCGGTTCCGCTGTTGATATCAAAGAGGAATGGTTTGCTGAATCTGAAAAAATAGATTCGGTCGGAATCTCCGCCGGAGCCTCAACTCCGGACTTTCTTGTTGAAGAAGTTATTGAAAGATTAAAAGAGATTTCCGGTAATGAAGCCGAGGTTATTCTCCCGGAAAAGAAACGTTCAATTCGGAAAATCCAGCGTACCGCTTAAGATATATTTTGGCGAGTAAGGAGTAAGAGATGTCTGTACCTTATTTAGGTGATTTATTTATATTCGGGTCTTTTATCACAGTTATTCTTTCGTTGATTTGCTACTTTTTAGCATGGCGGGGGAAAGATCATTTGCTGCAACTCGGGAGAAATTTTTTCTATGCAGCAACTGCATTTGTCTCGGGTGCGATTATCATCCTCCTCTATCTAATCCTGACCCATGATTTCACCGTTGCCTATGTCTTTTCCTACTCATCGACCGATCTTCCTCTCGGATTTTTGATCTCTTCATTATGGGGTGGTCAGGAAGGAACGTTCCTTTTGTGGATTTTCTTTGTTGTTCTGATGGCTTTAGTCATGATTCGGACAGCAGGATCCTTTGAAAAGGGGAATATGGTTTTTGTAAATCTGTTTTTACTTTCGATAATAATAATACTCTTAAAAAAATCACCATTTGAACTTATGCCGGTGTTACGAACCGAAGGAGCCGGATTAAACCCTCTGCTTCAGAATTTCTGGATGCAGATTCATCCGCCTATAATGTTTGTCGGTTTTGCCGGAGTAGTGTTCCCGTTTGCATTTGCGATGACCGGATTAGTTGAGAAAAAATATACCCAATGGGCTGAATCAGCCCGCCGCTGGACGATGTTTACCTGGATTGCTTTAGGCACAGCGTTAGTCATGGGCGGTTACTGGGCATACGTCACCCTCGGTTGGGGTGGATTCTGGGCATGGGACCCGGTTGAAAATTCCTCATTTATTCCGTGGATATTCTTAGCTGCTCAGGTTCATGTTCTCTTTATTAACCGGGTTCGAAAAGGGATGATGCGCTTTTCACTCTGGATGGTCTCTCTGTCGTTCTGGTCGGTGTTATACGGAACATTTTTAACCCGTTCAGGTGTACTTGCTGATTTTTCTGTACATTCATTTGTTGATTTAGGTTTGAATAATTTCTTAGTAGGTGGTACCATCTTTTTTGTTCTCCTCGGATCATTTTTAATCTTCTATCGATGGAAAGATATTAGCCCGAACCCATCATTTTCAAAGATTACATCAAAATCTTATTTAGTTACCTTAGGTGTTCTTGTTCTCTTCATTGGTGGCTTTTTGACGTTGATCGGTACTTCAGCACCTCTTTTAACAAGATTAGCCGAGGAGCCTTCGGCTGTCGGTCTCGATTATTACTTTGTGACGATGACACCGATAGCGATAGCTGTGATGCTCTTTATCGGTCTGTTTCCGGCATTTCGCTGGAATAACGGGGTATCAAAACCTAAGCTATTAATAATCGGCGGTTCAGTTTTCACATTGACTGTAGCAACGCTTCTGATAACCGGATTTACTTATTCGTTGATGTATCTGCTCTTTTTTGGGACAGCTGCAATGGCATTAATCAATAATTCATTTGTATTGATTGAATCATTCAGACAAAATAAATTTATCCCCGGCTATCTTGCTCATATCGGAATTGCTTTAGCTATGGTTGGTGCCGGACTTTCAGCAGGGTTTGAAACCAAGCAGACTTTGCGTTTACCTATGAATGAACAAGTACAAGCAATGGGTTATAATTTAAAATTCACTCAAATGGTTGACAATCCGAAAGGATTTGACGCGTATGTTGAGATTGATGCTGACGAAGATCATTTTATAGCAAAACTACCGCATGAGTTCCCGAAAAATCAGGAAGGGGTCATGCGCAAACCTCATGTAGAAAAATATTTGACAAAAGATGTTTATGTCGCTCCGGTTGCAATGGAACAGACCGGACAGAATGACCCATCGCTTCTTGAATTTTCAAAAGGTGAAACCAAAACGATAGATAAATATAGCATTACATTTAATGACTACGACCTTTCAAGTCATGGTGAATCTGGTATGACTACTGCCGGTGCAAAACTGACGATTACATATGATGATAAATCAGAAGATATAACCCCGGTTATTGCTGTTTCCGGTGATTCTGTTCTGACAGAACATGCCTCATTTGATTATGAAAATGGTCATGTTACTATTGCCGGTATAAAACCTGAGACAGGCTCTGTCTTTTTGAAATTCATGGGTGATTTTATTCCAAAAACTGAAACTGCTCAGAACATTCTGGTCATTGAACTTTCTAAAAAACCGCTCATAAATTTATTCTGGTTTGGCACAATCCTCTGTTTCTTATCAGGTGCATTGTCGATGAGAAAACGGTTTAAACGGACTGAATCAGCACAAACAGAATATATTGACGTAGAAAATCTAAAAAAAGAAGCAGTCTCTTAAAATTTCGCGTTGCTTTTTTTTTGAAAATGCTTACATTCCACAAGCGTAATAGCTTACTGATGGGATAAGCAAGCGATTACATCACGGTAAATTCACCTGTACATATCTGTAGCATTTACATGTTAACAGAAAGAGGTTTATTGGTTAGATATTTAAACCGAATTTTAAAAAAGGTATTGTGCAAAAAGTAAAATGCTGTAAGATTGATGCTATACCCGAAGGGAAGTCAATCGAACGAAAGATTATAGCCAGGAAAATTATTTTGTTCAACCAGAACGGACATATTACTGCTATGGAGTCCGAATGCAGACATATGAAGGCACCCCTTTCATTGGGTAAGGTTGAAAACGGGGTTGTCACCTGTCACTGGCATCACTGGCGGTATGATATAAAAAGCGGCGAATGTCTTTCGCATGAAAATATGGATTTAAAAAAATTTGAAACAGAAACAATCGATGACTGGGTCTATGTCATTTTTGATTGAGTATTAGAGGGTTTATGTATAAAAAAGTTCATAAATATTTAGA
Source organism: Calditrichota bacterium (assembly GCA_008501655.1). Classification (GTDB taxonomy): domain Bacteria; phylum Zixibacteria; class MSB-5A5; order GN15; family FEB-12; genus QQUK01. The sequence continues at coordinate 9,910 of QQUK01000332.1, read as the reverse complement.
GAAGATCATTCCTGAGAGACATCCGATAATGAGGGAGATGGAAGTTTATGCATCTGAAAATGACTTCCCGATAATCGGACCCCTGGTAGGAAGGTATCTTTTTCAATGTGCACAACTGGTAAAAGCACGCAAAATATTGGAACTCGGTTCAGGGTTCGGTTATTCAGCTTTCTGGTTTTCAATGGCCGTTAAAGGAAAAGGTCATATTACCATGACAGACGGTATGGCAAAAAATAAACGGAAAGCGTTTGACTACTTTAAGCGTGCCGGTTTGCAGAGCCAGTTTGATTTTAAAGTCGGTGATGCCTTGACTTCTATCAAGAAACTGGATGGTCCCTATGATATTATTTTAAATGATATTGATAAAATTGATTATCCGAAAACTATTGACCTGGCAGCATCCCGTTTGAAAAAAGGCGGAATATTTATCACTGATAATGTAATCTGGTCCGGTAAGGTTTATGAAAAAAAGCAGGATGCTGATACAAAAGCTATCGTGGAATTTACTGAAAACCTGTACCTTGATAGCCGGTTTTTTACGACGGTGCTTCCGATCAGAGATGGAATCGCTGTTGCTGTAAGATTATAATCAGGTAAAAGAGGGAAATTTAGATAAAGTTTTTATTGATAATTGGAACAAAATAAGCAAATAATCGTTTAAAAATTAGAAGCAAGATTAATATTCGAATCAATTTTCCGATAATCTTTATAAGTTCTCTGAATTTTCAATAATAAATCTTTTAGAATATTTAAAAGCGGAATAATTCGAATTTTATATAACATGTGAATTTTGTAACAATTATTAGTTGACAATAGTATAGACATTACGATATTACGAGTATCAATAAAAAAGGCTATTCACTTTAAAAATTAAAGATACTGTATACAACTTAAGATTAACACTGCTTTGATTAGCATTATTTGGAGGTATCATGGCTCCTAAACGGGCGACATTTTTGACATTTGGCTCTGATTCGGTTTGTGAGGAGACAAAAAAATTCATCGAGGATAACGGTGTACTGTTAACAATTCGGGATCTTTCTAAAGAACCGCTGACTTACACTGAACTGAAAAAGATGATCGGTCATATTAAATTTTCTCATTTTATTAATACTCGAACACCTGAGTATACTAAAATGAATCTTGATTCCATTGATGACCGGGAACAGATTTTAAATATTCTTGCTGAAAATAATTCTCTTCTGTTAAAACCGATTATTAGAACTCCAAGATTAACGACTATCGGCTGCAACAAGAAAAAGATTTCTGAAATGCTCCAGTTGTCGGGTAATGGTTCTGATAATCAGACTTTAGATTCCGGTAACGCAAGAGGGACAAAATATGTAACTCGCAGAACACCTGGTTCGAAGCCATCTGTAAAATCTGATCAGAAATCAGAAAAAGCATCTGGATCAGCAGCGTAATCTGCTTTTGAACATTCGTTCATTCATTCTTAAGCATTAATTGTTGCAATTTAGCACAGTTCGTTCTATCTTTTTCCCGTTACGGTAACATCTAAGATAGGTGAAAAAATGGATATCGAACGCGAAATTTTAGAGACAGATATACTTATTGTAGGTGCTGGTCCCGCCGGATTAGCGGCAGCGTATACAATTGCAAAAGAAGCAGAAAAAGCATCAATAGAAATGCCGGAGATTTTATTAATCGACAAAGGTTCCTATACCGGTGCTCATTCTCTCTCGGGTGCTGTAATGGATCCAAAAGGAATCTCTGAGTTAATACCGGATTTTAAAGATAAGAATTGTCCGCTTGAAGCTGAAGTTAACAAAGATTCTATTTTATATCTCTCTGAAAAAGGTTCGATTAAACTTCCTTTTACTCCTCCTGCATTAAAAAATCATGGTAATTATGTAATTTCATTAAATAAGTTCACAGCCTGGCTTGGCGAGCAGGTTGAAGCTCTCGGTATTGATGTCTATGCCGGTATGGCGGGGTATGATCTGATTGTCGAAGAGGGGAAAGTTTCAGCGGTACAGACCGTTGATATGGGTGTTGATAAGGAAGGGAATCAAAGATCTAATTTTGAACCGGGTTCCCTGATTAAAGCTAAAGTCACTTTGCTCTGTGAAGGTGTCCATGGTTCATTAACCAGACATGCTTTTGAAAAGTTACCTGAGCTTCTTGAAAATTCACTTCCTCAGGCATATCTGACCGGTGTAAAAGAGGTCTGGGAAATCCCTGAAGGACGTATCAAGCCGGGAGAGGTAATCCATGTCATGGGCTACCCGCAGCCGCAGCATGAGTACGGTGGAGGCTGGGTCTACGGAATGGCTGACAACCTTGTTTCAGTCGGATATACGGTAGGCTTAAACTCACCAAACCCGAAAAATGATCCGCACCTGAAATTTCAGATGTATAAGGAACATCCCGAAATCAAAAAGATTTTGGACGGCGGTACCATGCGTCATTATGGAGCAAAGACAATTCCTGACAATGGATATTATTCTATGCCGCAGTTATACCATGATGGATTGATGCTTTGCGGTGATTCAGCTGGATTTCTGGATCCATCACGTCTGAAAGGGATTCATCTGGCTATCAAATCCGGTATCATGGCTGGTGAGACAGTCATTGATGCTTTGCAAGCAAATGACTTTTCAAAAGATTCACTTTCCGGTTATAAAAAACGCTTTGATGCAAGCTGGGCAAAAGAAGAGTTATACAAATCACGTAATTTCCATGGTTCCTTTAAATCAGGACTGATGATGGGAATGTTTTATACCGGTATGCAGATGATGTTTGGTATTAATCTCTTCAACCGGAGAGTAAACAAACGGGACCATGAGTATATGCTTCCGATTGATGAATACCGCAGAGCACATGGTGAAGAGCCACCGAAGCCACTTCTGAAATTTGATAATAATTACACTTTCGATAAATTATCCGATGTCTATAAATCGGGAACGATGCATGAAGAGGAACAGCCTTCGCATCTGCAGATAGCTGATTTTGATGTCTGCAATACAAAATGTACCGAAGAATATGGTAATCCCTGTCAGCATTTTTGTCCGGCACATGTCTATGAAATGGTAGACAATGATGCTAATCCGGGAAGACAAAAACTACAACTGACCCCGTCAAACTGTGTCCATTGTAAAACATGCGATATAGCTGACCCGTATCAGGTTATCCGGTGGGTAACCCCTCAGGGTGGAGAAGGTCCCAATTATACAAATTGTTAGGACTAAGTCGTCTGACAGTATTAGCTAATACAGCAAGCACACTAAACATAAGAACAGGTACTTTATGTTATCCATGATAATCGGTTCGGTAGGAGTTGGGATGCTTTTGCTGGCGTTTGTACTGAATATCTCAAAACGGTTGTCGGAACAATCTGCTACATATCTTTTACTTAACCTTTTTGGAGCCGGACTGTCGGCATGGTATGCTTTTGATGGAAGATTATATCCGTTTGTTGTACTTGAACTGGTTTGGGCATTGTTTGCTTTAAGTCGATTGATACAGATAAAAACAAACCGTAATTAAAAAAGACTCCTCATATCTGAGGAGTCTTTCTCAATCTATTATATAAATAATTCTTATAATCTGTTTGCAGCGGCAGCTTCAAAAACGTTATTTACGATAGTAGCATTCTCACGCAGATTTTCAAGCCATCGGCCAAACAGTTCCTGCTGTTTGGATAACAGAATCTGAGTCTGAATAGAATCTTTTTTGGCTGTAAACTGGGTCAAATCAGGGGATGTCTTAGAAATCAATTTCAAGATTACAGTACCCTGACCATGGTCGACCGGACCGGATAGATCACCTACATTTTGTAAAGCGAATGCGGCACCAATTGCATTAGGATCGCGGTTAATACCTTTGACGTACTGTCCCCGTCCGAATTCAGCCGGTTCTTCGTATTCTTCTCCATGATTTTTGGCAGCTTTTGTTAGAGATGCGCCGCTTTGAATTTCATCCCAGATGACTTGTGCAGTATCATTGCAGATGTTCTTTACAACCAACTGCAGGAGATCGATACGTACTCGCTCTTTAGCATCTTCGAATGGTGCAGGTCCTTCGGGTAATTTATCGGCAACCTGAACAACATACTGTGCTGATGAAGATTCAAAGATTGGTGATATTTTATCAATCTCATTTTCAAAAGCAAAAAGACCTGCCTGCGGGTCAGACCCGAGAAACTGAATGTTTCTTCCACGCATAAAATAATCAGTCTGTTTTACTTGCATATTTAAGTCTTCGGCTGCTTTCAGGAATCCGTTTTCCAATGCTTGTTCATGGAAAGTCTGCAGTCTATTATAATTTAAATCCAATGTATTCGCTGAAGCTTCGACTTTGATTAAAATATGTGCAGCATTTACTTTGAGAACTTTTTCTTTCTCTTGTTTACCGCGGGGAACTTCCATCTCTTCTTTAAATCCATTATTCTGTATAAGATGCCAGCCGAATTGAGTCCGGATAGGCGGTGAGATTTCACCTTCCTTCATAGCAAAGACCTGACGATCAAATTCATCAACCATCTGTCCGCGCGGGAACCAGCCAAGGTCTCCACCCTGAGCTGCTGAATTATCCTGGGAATAGATTTTCGCCATTTCACCAAAATCAGCACCTCCGTTTAATGAATCCAGAACTGTCTGAATCTGAGCTTTGCCGGCTTCCCAATCAGCCGGGGAAGGTTTCTTTTCGATCATGATAATATTCAGTTTAGCACGGGCTCCAAGAGTATAATCTTCGCTGTTTGCGTTGTAGTGAGCATGTATCATACTGTCGGTAATTGTCGGAGCTGGACGGGAAAATCTGCCATATTCAACATTAATCATGCCTACTTTAACTTTTTCGGCTGAAGCGATAAAAAATTCTTTAACTTCGTTTTCTGAGACATGAGCGGTTTGAATAACCATTTCCTGAAGTTTCAGCTTTTTGATTTCCTGTCTGATATACGGATCGTAGGATGCCCAAAGCGAAGCATAGTTTGGGTCAGCCAATGAGTTAATATATTTCTGGTAATCAAATCTGCCGTTTGTTTGAAAAACGGCTGCAGATTGAAATTCCGGAAGAGGGGAAAATTTAAGATACTGATATAATTCATCATCGGAAACTGTGATGTTGTGTTTAGCTATTTCCTGTTTCATCAGTCTGTCCATGAGAATCTGATTCCATGCATTCTGATAGAGTTCATTCCGTTTTGCTTCTGTGATATCAGCCGGAATATCGTTGGTGTCTTTCTGAATCTCAACTTGATAAAGAGATTCATAGACACGATTAAAATCGTTCCATTCAACTTCTTCACCATTAATTACTGCGGCAAGGTTTGCTTCTTCATATTGTTGTTGAGAACCGATTCCCATACCCCATTCAAAGATGATAGTCGCAAGAAAACCGACCAAAGCAATCATCATAATCGGAACTATCATCCTTCTGAGAAAATCAAACATGAGTGTGTACTCCTTTATAACATTGATAAATTTTTTTCATAATTAGTAAAAAAGTGTATTTTTTTAAAAATACACAATCACTGAATATAAATTAAATTTTAGTTTTGGCAATAGAACATTTCTTTTTATACAATAATGATTGTATTTTTTGCATCATTTTCATACTTTCCTTGTTTAAAATGACAAATACAAAGGATTTATAACTTATGAGATATATGTCGGACAAAGTTCTGATTACGTTAGTTTATGTCTTACTTATGTTTAGCGGAAACATCCTCGCTGAAGAGTGGCCTGTTAAAAGAAAGATCGATTTATCAAGTGGTTTTGGTGATTTTAGACAAAACCGGTTTCACACCGGGGTCGATATCAGAACCGGAGGAAAAAGCGGGGAATCTTTATTTTCACCCGTAGACGGCTATATTCACCGGATTCGGGCATCTTATACAGGATACGGTAAAGGTCTGTATATACAGGGTGATAATGGTTATATCTATGTTTTTGCTCACTTAAAAGATTTTGCAGCTGAAATTGATACGGTCTTAAAACAGGCTCAACTCGCATCAAAACGGTATTTTCAGGATATCTATCTGCCAAAAGATTCTATAAGAATCAAAAAAGGAGAGTTTTTAGGCTATTCCGGTCAGACCGGCGCTGGTGCCCCCCATCTGCATTTTGAAAAACGGACCGCTGAAAATTATCCACTTAATCCGCTTTTGCATGAATTTGATTTGAATGATAAAATTGCTCCTGTTTTTGAATCGATTGGATTTAAGCAGCTTGAAAACAATGATCTTTTTGATACCGGAACGCGAGAGCTGGAGTTTCCTGTATCCGGAAAATCAGCTACCAGATATACACTCGATACCGTTCTGTCATTCAAAAGCCCTTTCGGGATTTATACCTCAGTGTTTGATAATATGCGGGCCGGAGGCATGAAGCAGGCGGTCTATTCCGTAAAACTGTATATTGATGATAATCTTTATTACGAATCTGTTTTTGATACACTTGATTTTGATGTACAGCGTTCAGTAAATTTTGAATATAAATATTCCCATGCTGTTAATGGAGATAAACGGGTCCGCAGATTGTATCATGGTATCGGAAATGAATACGACGGCAGCCGGTCTCCGAATAATTCCAATGGGATTATTGGAGTTACTGATAATTTAAGACCGGGATACCATAAAGTAAAAATTATCGCCGAAGACTGTTTTGGTAACAGTTCAACTTTGACTTATGATTTTATCTGGACCGGTACACCAAATGTTTATGTACTTGATTCGATTCAGAAAGTAAACCTCGACAAACGGATTTTTTATTTTAGTCCGAATGTCGATATTACAAATTTTAAAATCGATTCAATCGTACCATTTTTAAACCGGGGACAGCTCTGGGGAAGAGTCAGAACATCCGAAGTATCAAAACTTGATAACGGACAGATAATATGTACGATTACCGGGAATGGTTCTGAACGGGCAACAATGAAGCTGTATCTTTTTTCCGGAAAAGCAGTAATTCGTGATAATCTCTTTTCAGGGCTACTGGAGAGAGGAAAGTCATCGGTCTGGTTAGATTATGAGGTCCTTGATGATGGGCTTTTGGTGAAGCTAAAAGTACGCTCCCGCATAAGTTCTGATTCACGGCTGGAGATTTATGCTAATGATTCGTTACTGGGTTTTGAGTATCCGACTCATTTTTCTATGGAAGAATACCGTTGTTTTATTCCACCGAAACCTGCATACAAACGGATTGATAAAATCGGATTTTCCATGTCAAAAGATACGATTTACCATACATTATATCGCGATTCTTTGAACCTGCATATTATCGGTTATGAGGACAATCAACAAATAGCTATCAAAGATATGGTCTATGAGTTTAATAAAAACACGGTATATAAGCCGATGTTTGTCGACTTTGCAACGAAACCATCAGTCCCCGAGATGGGGATTCGGTATGTCTCCGGAAAATATATGCTCTATCCGGAAGCATTTGTCTGTAAAAATGATTTCAAAGTTTCCTATCATATCGGAGAGAATAATAGATTTGCCCCACAAGCCGGTCTTGTCTGGATTGATGAGAAAAAAAATGAGAAATTCTGGCTGGAGACCGAATATGACGGTGCATATCTGACTACAACTTCATCCGGCGGAGGTACTTTTGCTCCGGCCTATGATTTGGTTGCACCGGAGATAGCAAGACTTTCTCATAAAGATGGCGCGACATATCGGAATCTGACTCCGACTATATCATTTTTACTCACTGATGATTTATCCGGGATTCAGGATGACCGGTCGATTGTTGTAAAACTTAATGGAGATTGGATGATTCCCGAATATGACCCTGAATCTGGACAGTTTTTTACAAAAGTACTTGCTCCTCTTAAAGTAGGGAAACATCATCTGGGAATTGAAATCACCGATAGAGCCGGCAATAAATTTGAACAATATCTGAATTTTTTCGTTAAAAAATAGTAATTGGTTTAGAAAAAGCCCTTCGACTAACTCAGGGTGACAGATTGATAGGAAATTCAGAAGAATATTATTAGGAATGTATTAGATGTTTATACCGATAAAAGATGATGCTCCGACATATCGTACTCCATATGTGACTATCACAATCATCGTTCTCAATACTCTCATCTTTTTTTTCACCCGGGGACAGGGGTATGATGCTTTTAATGCAATTACTATTCAGTTTGGTTATATCCCGTTCGAATTTACAACCGGATACGAACTGACTCCGCAACTTCCCGCATCAACATATTTTACCATGTTCTCCTCAATGTTCATGCACGGTGGATGGATGCATCTGATCGGTAATATGTTGTTTCTCTGGATTTTCGGAAACAATATCGAAGATTATTTCGGACGGATAAAATTCGTTCTGTTTTATCTCGCATCAGGTATAGCTGCTATCGCTCTGTTTACTGCATTCGGTCCTAACTCTCAAGTACCCCTGGTAGGTGCATCGGGAGCGATTGCCGGACTGATGGGCGGGTATATGCTTCTGCACCCTAAAGCACAGATTACGGTACTGATTATTTTTATCTTTATTCAGTTCATTCATGTTCCGGCTAAAATTGTTATCGGGATATGGTTTGCCTTGCAGTTGTTTATGTCTTTAACCCAAAATTCATCCGGTGGTGGTGTTGCATATCTGGCTCATGTCGGTGGATTTATTTTCGGCTGGCTTATTCTCAAACTGGTTATCAAAATCACCGGCAAAGGTGGTGGGGGCGGAACTACTCCAAACGGACAGCGCGTATATCGGATGCAGTGGTAAGTTTGTGATTTCGATAACTTGATTAATAGCTCCGCATTACATATATTCTGACCTACATCAAAAAAATTACCAGTCAATCAGGAGATTCAAATGACTACAGCAGAAAAAATGAAAAAAATTCCGCCGGCACCGACCTGGGATCTGGAATCTATATTTTCAGGCGGTTCGGCTTCAGAAGATTTTAAAAAATTCAGAACTGAATTAAAAACACGTATCGAAAAAGCAGAAAAAGAATTCCCTTCACTCAAAGCCGGACTCTCAGACAGCAGTCAGAACAACTGGGTATCTTTTATCCTGGAGTTTCAGTCGATAATCGAAGATGTCGAACTTGTTATATCGTTTGCATCAATGTGCGGTTCACAGGATGTAACCGATTCCGAAGCAGGTGCAATTGAAAGCGAAGGATTTGTCTATCTTGCCAACTGGGAAAAGATGGAAATCGAACTGCAGGATCTGGCAAGCAAACAATCAGATGATTCCTGGGCGAAACTTGTCAATGACGAACGTCTTTTGGATATTAAATTTTTCTTAAACGAACTTCGTGAAAAAGCAAAATTGAAGATGCCGGTTGAAATGGAATCTTTGGCTGTTGAACTGTCAACAAACGGTTATCATACCTGGGATCAATTGTATACAAAGATAGCCGGTGACCTGAAGGTCGATTTTGAAGAGGATGGAAAAGTTACCGAGATGTCTCTGGGTCAACTTGCTACAAAGATGTCCGATTCAGATCGTGCGATTAGAAAACAAGCGTTTGAAAAAATGTCCAAAGCCTGGGAAAGCCGTCAGGACCTGGCAGCGATTGCTCTTAACTCACTCGCCGGTTTCAGATTGTCTTTGTATGACAGACGAGGCTGGGAATCAGCCGAGTTTGAACCGCTGAAAAACTCCCGGATGCAGCAAAAAACGCTTGATACGATGTGGAAAGTTATTAAAGATAATCTGCATCGTCTTAAACCGTATGTTGATGCCAAAAAGAAACTTTTAAACATTGATAAATTCAGCTGGTACGACCAGTTTGCACCATGCGGTACCGCTGATAAGCTGTATGCGTATGACGAAGCATCTGATTTCATTTATAAAAATCTGAAAACGTTTTCATCCGATATGGCTGAGTTTGCCAAGATGGCAATCGATAAACGCTGGATTGAAGCCGAAGACCGTGCAAACAAACGCGGCGGCGGATACTGCACCGGTACCGGTAAAAA
>QQUK01000143.1 GCA_008501655.1 Calditrichota bacterium | reverse complement strand
TCTTAGATAGAATGTAGGAGATGATATACAATGTCAAAACCGACAACAGATAATTTCAAACCATTCAATGTCGACCTTTGGAAATATGACGGACAGGAAGGTGCTTTGATTCCTCTTTTGCAATCAGCACAGGATACCTACGGATATATCTCTGAAAAAGCAATCGACTATATCAGTCATGTGACCGGAATACCGTCGGCTGATATCTACGGCGTTGTTACCTTCTACGCCCAGTTCCGCACCAAACCGCTCGGTGAATATGTCGTCAAAGTCTGCAACGGTACCGCTTGTCATGTAAACGGTGCCAAACCGATATCCGACACGATCACCGACGAACTGAATATTTCTTATGACGAAACATCGGATGACGGAAAATTCTCCATGCTCTCTGTCGCCTGTATCGGCTGCTGTTCACTCGCTCCGGTTATTTTGATCAACGATGAAACTTACGGAAGACTGACTCCTGCGAAACTTCGCAAAGTCCTCCGTCAGTACAAACGTAAAGTTAAAGAAGAAAACAAAGAATAACGAAAGGTCTTCATAGATTATGAAAACGGTAAAAGTTGGACTTGGAACATGCGGTATTTCAGCCGGCGGTGAAAAGGTCTATAAGGCTTTTCAGGACGAGTTGAAAGATCATCCAAACGCATTTGTTCTCAAAGAAACCGGCTGTATCGGTATGTGCTACCGCGAGGTGTTAGTCGAAGTCTCCAACGGCAACGGCACTAAAGACCTCTATGGTGAAGTCACCCCCGAACGGGTCGGCGAACTTGTTGAAAAAACTATTATTTCAGACCAGACAATCGATGACTGGCTGGTTTCCGGACCGGATAAAGAAAAAGGATTCTTTGACCGCCAGAATAGAATCGTTCTCCGTAATTGCGGTATTATTGACCCCGGTTCGATTGAAGAATATATCGAAGCAGGCGGTTATAAAGCGATAGAAAAAGCTATCAAAGAGATGACACAGGATGAAGTAGTTCAGTCTGTCATCGACTCGGGACTCAAAGGTCGCGGTGGCGGCGGATTCCCAACCGGTATCAAATGGAACTTCACCAAAAAAGCTCCCGGTGATAAAAAATATATCATCTGTAACGCTGATGAAGGTGATCCCGGTGCATTCATGGACCGTTCAATTCTCGAAGGCGATCCGAATGCTGTACTCGAAGGTATGATTATCGCCGGTTATGCAATCGGTGCTGATGAAGCATATGTTTACTGTCGTGCTGAATATCCAAAAGCAATCGCACGCCTTCGTTTAGCAATCGCACAGGCAAAGAAAAAAGGATTCCTCGGTGAAAAAATATTTGGTTCTGACTTTAATTTTAATATTAAAATCAAAGAAGGCGCCGGAGCCTTTGTCTGTGGTGAAGAGACAGCTCTTATAGCTTCTATCGAAGGTAAACGCGGTATGCCTCGTTTCCGTCCTCCGTTTCCGGCTATCTCCGGTCTCTGGCAAAAACCGACCAACATCAACAATGTTGAGACATTTGCAAACGTCCCCTGGATTATCTTAAACGATGCTGATAAATACGCAGCCTATGGAACCGATGACAGCAAAGGCACTAAAGTATTCGCTATGGCTGGTAAAGTAAAACGTACCGGACTTGTTGAAGTCCCCATGGGCTTTACAATCAACGAAGTAATCTTTGATATTTGTGGCGGAATCATCAATGACAAAAAACTGAAAGCTGTCCAGATGGGCGGACCTTCCGGCGGTTGTATACCGGCTGAGATGTGTGATGTCTCCATTGATTATCAGAATATACCAAAAACCGGTGCTATCATGGGTTCCGGCGGTATGGTTGTAATGGATGAAACGACCTGTATGGTCGATGTCGCCAAGTTCTTCCTTACTTTCACGCAGGAAGAATCCTGCGGTAAATGTACATTCTGCCGCATCGGAACCAAACGGATGCTTGAAATCCTCGAACGAATCACAGTCGGAGAAGGAACCATGGACGACCTGGAAAATCTCGAAGAACTTTCCGGTCAGATTAAAAATGCTTCTCTCTGTGGTCTCGGTCAAACGGCACCTAACCCGGTTCTAACAACATTGAAATATTTTAAAGACGAATATATCGCACACATTCAGGATAAAAAATGCCCGGCTCATGTCTGCTCTGCTATTCTGACTTATACAATTGACGATAACTGCACCGGGTGTACCGTCTGTGCCAAAGCATGTCCGACTGATGCGATTCTCGGAGAGAAAAAAGAACTCCATACAATTGAACAAGACAAATGTATTAAATGTGGTAAATGTTTCACTGTCTGCCGCTTTGATGCTGTGGTAAAGGATTGAGGTGACGTATGGTAAAACTAACAGTTAACGGAAAAGAAATCACGGCATCACCGGATAAAACTATCCTCGAAGTCTGCCGTGAACAGAATATAGACAGAAATATTCCAACCCTCTGCAACGATGACAAACTGAAACCGTATGGTTCCTGCTTCCTCTGTGTTGTGGAACTTGAAGGTCAGGAACGTTTATTCCCCTCTTGTGCAACCAAAGTTGCTGAAGGGATGAAAATCCAGACTCGTTCGGAAAAAGTAAAAAGAGCCCGCAAAACCTGTCTGGAATTGCTCGTATCTGATCACTATGCCGACTGTCTCGGACCATGCCGTCTTGGCTGTCCGGCTGATGTCGACATTCAGGGGTATATGTCTCTCATCGCTTTAAATAAACCAAAAGAAGCTATTGCCCTTATCAAAGAGAAACTTCCCTTCCCATCTGTCTGCGGTCGTGTATGTACCCGTAAATGTGAAGTCAACTGCCGCCGGTCATTGGTTGATGCATCGGTTGGAATTGATTTCTTAAAACGATACGCTGCTGATCAGGATATGATTGATGAGATGTGGACGCCGGAAACCAAACCGGATAACGGAGTATCAGTTGCAATTATCGGTGGTGGACCAGCTGGTCTTACGGCAGCATACTACTTGGTATGCGAAGGTTACCGACCGACTGTATACGAAGCGCTCCCGAAACTTGGTGGTATGCTTCGCTATGGTATCCCGGAATACAGACTTCCGAAAGAAGTTCTCGCCAAAGAAATCGACTGGATTACCGGTCTTGGTGTTGAAGTTCAGACTAACAAAGCACTCGGTAAAGATATCACTATCGACCAACTCTTTGCAGATGGTCATAAAGCTGTCTTTATCGGACTCGGTGCACAGGTTGGTAAACCGATGCGCGTGGAAAACGAAGATGTTGACGGCGTTCTCTCCGGTGTTGAATTTTTAAAACAGGTTGAGATGAAAATCAATCCGGATGTCAAAGGTAAAGTCGTTGTTGTCGGTGGTGGTAATACAGCAATTGATGCTGCCCGTACCTCCCTGAGACTTGGTGCAGATGAAGTAGTCCTTCTCTACCGCCGTACCAGAAATGAGATGCCGGCTAACATGATGGAAATCGAAGCAGCCGAAGAAGAAGGCATCAAGATGGAATTCCTTGCGGCACCGGCAACCATCAATGTTGACGAAAACAACCGGATGAAATCTATGGATTGTTTCCGGATGGAACTTGGCGAACCGGATGATTCCGGACGGCGCCGTCCTGTTAAAATTGAAGGTTCCGAATATACTATTGAAGCTGATTGGATTATTTCAGCTATCGGTCAGGAAGCTGACCTTGATGGTGTTGAAAAAGTCGAGTTAACCGGATGGAAAACTATCATTGCCAAAGAAGGAACATTCGATACAGACCGTCCCGGTGTATTTGCCGGTGGTGATGTTGTCACCGGACCGGCTGATGCTGTCGATGCAATCGCTGCCGGTCGTAAAGCAGCCCATGCCATTGACTCATACATCAAAGACCATGTCATTAAACCGGTTGATTTCCGATTTGAAAGTAAACGGGATGCCTTCCATAAAATAACTAAAGACGACCTCCCTGATATCGGTATTTCAGAACGGCATCATATGCACGAAATCCCGGTTGAAAATCGGGTTACAACATTCGATGAAGTCGAAACCGGATATACCGAAGAAGATGCTCTCGAAGAATCCCTCCGCTGTGCAGAATGCGGATGCGATGTCTCCCTTGCCTGTAACCTGCGTGACTACTGTTCTGAATACGAAGTCGATCAGGATCGGTTTATCGGTGCCTACAATAAATACAAAGTCGACACCCGACATCCTTTTATCAAACTTGATGCAAACAAATGCATCCGCTGTGGTCGATGTGTAGCCACTTGCTCGGAAATCCTCAATGTATCCGCGCTTGGACTTGTCAATCGTGGTTTCAGAACGATTGTAAAACCGGCGATGGAAAAACCGCTTATTGAAACAAATTGTGTTTCCTGCGGTAACTGTATCGATGTCTGTCCGACCGGTGCCTTAAATGAAAAAATGCCGTTCCGCCGGAGTGGTCCATGGAAAATGGAAGGTACTGTTTCCGTCTGTAACTACTGCTCTGTCGGTTGTAATATTATGATAAACCATAAAACCGAAGACCTCTTTTTTGTCACCGGTGCACCGCCTGACAATGCTCCGAATTACGGCGAACTTTGTGTCAAAGGCCGTTTTGGATACGAGCATTATCTCGACGGCTCCCGTTTGAAAAAGCCGATGATTAAAAAAGGTGATAAACTTGTTGAATGCACCTGGGATGAAGCGTTTGATGCCATCAAAAAAGGTATCGATTCAGTCTACGAACATGCTGACCGTGACCAGACATTAATCGCAACATCGCCAAAACTCACCAACGAGGAACTCTACCTTGCCGGTATGTTTGCCCGGGCTGCTGTAGGGACTAACAATATCACTTCATTCCAGCGCCTTACGACCGAAGCTGATTATCATGCTCTCGACACAATGTTTGGTGCAACTGCATCATCAGCATCAAACGAAGATGTTGAAAATGCTGACCTCTATATTTTCTTAGGTGGTAACCCCTCCGTAGAAAATCCGGTGTTAGGCTGGCAGATGAAACGGAGAATGAAAAACGGAACTGAAGCGGTTGTCATCAACTCAACCGAGATTGACCTTGTCGATTATGCAACAGTTTGGGCTGACCCGCGCCGCGGTACAGCCACCGTTCTCTTGAATGTCATTATGGCTGAGCTCATTCGTCAGAACAAAATCAACGAATCGTTTATCAAAGAACATACTACCAACTTTGAACAGGTTAAGGCAGACTTACTGAAACATGACATTGAGGAAGCATCCTCTGTTGCCGGAGTCTCCGCTGAGACTATTCAGCATATCGTTGATTTGATTTCTGACCCGAATAAAAAAGTTGTCGCTTACTACAATACCGACAGCCGAATCGACCGGGCAACCGGGGACCTTAAAGCACTCGGTACTCTGATGATGCTTTTAGGCAAAATCGGCGTTGATGGTTCCGGTATTGCGGTTACATCAAGTCAGTGTAATGCTGCCGGTATGAAACTGACCGGTTACGACCGTCATCTCCTTCCGGGAGGACGCCCTGTTAACGACACCAATGCAATGAAATCACTCTCTTCACTCTGGCAGAAAGATATTTCAGGCATTATTGAAAAGTCAGGACATAACATTAATCGGAAGATGCGTGACAACAAAATCCGTACAGCTTTTGTTTTCGGGGAAAACCCGGCAAAAGACCCGGAGTTTAACGCATTTGTCGACCATCTTGATTTCCTGGTTGTCTGCGATATGTTCAAAAACGAAACCGTACAGATGGCCGATGTATTCCTGCCGATGTCATCCTATCTTGAAGACAAAGGTCACTTCACTAACTGGGCTGGTAAAAAACAGTTTACCAATCCGATAGGTGAACCGCTCAACGGTAAATCCAATATCCAGATTATGATGAAACTGATGGAATTAATGGGTTACAACCGGGCTATCAATGGATTTGATGAATTGAAATCAGAGATTGAATTCATGAAAGATAAAGCCGGAGTCACTACTCCTTTGAAAGCTCCCTTTGCCACCGATGATGGTAAGGCACATTTTGTTCTGTTCACAACCGAGATTTCCAAAACCAAATCATCGACTTTGAATGTTCTGGAAATCGATTCAAGAATCGCTGATAGAACAAAATTGATTAATACGTAGGTGATTATAATACTGTAGGGGCGGTTCGCGAACCGCCCTTACAGGAACTCTTATATTCGTAGGGCAGGTCTCCCCGAGACCTGCCTTTTTATTCTTTTTTCCTGAAACTAATCTGTCACACTGAGCTTGTCGAAGTGTATCATAACACTTAAGCTTTCACTATTATTCTCTATATGCATAATTCGTGTTTTCATAGTTTCACCATACTTTCGTAAATGTCATTCCTGGCTTGACCAGGAATCCAGTCCTACAGACTCGAGTACAAATCTTCCCACATAGGATTATTTTCTTCGATTAACGCGAGCTTATAGCTCCTTTTCCACTTCTTGAGTTGCTTCTCCCTCACTATTGCTGCAGAAATGTTTTCTGTCATTTCATAGTATATAAGCTTATCAATATTATACTGAGAGGTAAAACCTTTGACAAGCTTGTTTTTATGTTCGGAGACACGACGTTTCAAGTCATTCGTGACACCAATATACAACGTTCCGTTTTTCTTACTTGCTAATATGTAAACAAAATAGGTTTTCAACATATTGGGCTGGATTCCTGCGTTCGCAGGAATGACATTGTTTTAAAATTTCGAAACAAATATACAGGTAGTCACTGACAGGACATGTCAGTATTAGACTTGCGCTATCAATCGTCCCGACGGACAGTCATTAATCCTCAACAACCAATAACTCCCCATCCTGATACAAAACCTGTTTGATTATCTCTCCCCGTTCATTATATGTCGTCCATTTTCCATGACGAGCACCAAACCTTAACTTCCCAACTGCATAACCACCCGACCTGAATAACCAAATCCCCAGCTTTTTATTTTCAATCGGATATTTGTTTTCGACAGATCTGTATGCTCTATCGATACATACGATATTTTCTCCATTCAGAAAAAAACAACTGCTATCAGTATACATCTCAGAATAATTATATGGAATTTCTTTATACCATTTACATAAACCATTCAACGAATCATTTTTATAGTATAGTTGAGATTTTATCATATGATTCTGATACCACTCAATAGATAATCCATGTTTCTTCCCATTGATGTATCTGGTTTCTTCAGCTTTCATCCCATTTTCGTAAAATCTTGAATAAGTTCCATGCATCCCTCTGAGATATTCGTATTCTACAACTTCTTTTAACTGTCCATTCTGATACCAACTTCTGTACTGCCCATCTTTTTTGAAACCCTTTTCATTCCCATGATGATTGGTTCTCATATACTGTTCTTTCAAAGATCCATCTTCATAGTTTACTGTAACAGTATCAAACTCTGTTTTATCCCAAGCAAATGAAAGGGTATGTATTAATACGAATATCATAAAAATCACTTTTGGAATCATATTCCCTCCTTTAAGTAAATAATTATACATTTTAATATCAAAAAATCTCCAACAATGTCATTCCAAGTCTGTTCTCCCAGTCATGTCATTCCTGGCTTGACCAGGAATCCAGTCCTATAAACTGGTATACAAATCTTCCCACATAGGATTGTTCTTTTCGATTAACGCGAGCTTATAGCTCCTCTTCCATTTCTTGAGTTGCTTCTCTCTCGCTATTGCTACAGAAATGTTTTCAGTCATTTCATAGTATACAAGCTTATCAACATTATACTCTGTCGTAAAACCTTTGACAAGATTGTTTTTATGTTCGTAGACACGACGTTTCAAGTCATTCGTGACACCAATATACAACGTTCCGTTTTTCTTACTGGCTAATATATATATAAAATAGGTTTTCAACATAGTGGGCTGGATTCCTGCGTTCGCAGGAATGACATTGTTTTAAAATTTCGGAATAAATATACAGATAGTCACTGACAGTAGTTGTCAGTTTAATTTTTGTAAAAATCTGAAGGACTGGATTCCTGATAACCGCTAAAGCGGTTTCAGGAATGACACTATAAAAAAATCACCCAAATCACTAAAACAATTCTTATTCTTGTCATTCCTGGCTCGACCAGGAATCCAGTATAGCACCCCACCACCAATCATATAACTTTTTTCATCTATATAACAAATTTTATTTCCCATATTTTATATTTTTGCGAATTTTAACAATTCTTTACTAAAAATAACTTATATATATTCATATAGTAGATCCCGCGCTTACCCAATAATGTTATCTATCTTCCCCACAACAACTTACAATCAGCATAAAATTAATTTCCCCCTTGCAACATTCCGAAATCCGTGTATAATAGGCATGGAATAAAACGACATTTATAAAAACACAAAAATAGAAAGGATTTTATCATGGCTGAAATCCAAACCAAAAACAAAGTCCACGGGTTCTCCGATGCTTCCGACAAAGATGTCATCGCTATGGAATCCAAATCCGGCGCTCATCACTATGGTCGTGTTGAACTGGTTGTTCGCAAAACCGAAGGTGCCTGGCTTTATGACGCCGATGGTAATAAATACTTAGATTGTCTCGCTGCTTACTCAGCAGCAAATCAGGGTCACCATAATCCGAGAATCGTTAAAGCAGTCTCCGATGCACTCAACAATAATTATGGTTCTGTAATCTCAAATGTCGTCTACACCGACTCACTTGGAGTCTTCTTAGATAAAGCTGCCAACCTTGCGCCACAGCTTGCACCGAAACATGGTAACAACGGTAACAAAGTCCTTCCCAAAAACGGTGGTGTTGAATCGGTTGAAACAGCAATTAAAATGGCACGGTATTACGGGTTCAAAGAAAAAGGAATCGAAGACGGCAATCAGGAAATCATCGTATTCAACAACAACTTCCACGGCCGGATGATTACTACCGTATCATTCTCAACTACAGAAAAATATTACAAAGGTTTTGGTCCCCGTACACCCGGTTTTGTTTCAGTTCCATACGGCGATATCGAAGCTGTCAAAAAAGCAATCAATAAAAACACCTGCGGTATCTTAGTCGAACCGATGCAGGGTGAAGGCGGAATGTACCAGCCACCGGCAGGATTCCTTAAGGGTCTCAGAGAAATTGCTGACAAAGAAGATATCATCTTGCTCTTTGATGAAATCCAGGTTGGACTTGGCCGGACAGGTAAGATGTTCTGTTTTGAACATGAAAATGTTATCCCTGATGGTTTGATTCTCGGTAAAGCAATTTCAGGCGGTCTGGTACCTCTTTCAGTATTTATCACCAATGCAAAACTGATGGATCTCTGCTTCCAGCCGGGACAGGATGGTTCCACGTATGGCGGTTATCCCTTAGCATGTGTTGCAGGAAATGCTGCAATTGATGAAATCGTTAATGAAAAACTGGCTGACCGTGCAGCTGAAGTCGGTGCCGTCCTTAAGAAAAAAATTGAAGCTGTAGCTGCAAAATCTTCACACGTCAAAGAAGTCCGCGGACGCGGTCTTTTTATCGGCATCGAAGTAAACAATGGCGACGCTATGCATTATTGCCATAAACTTCTCGATATGGGTATGCTTTGTAATGACTCTCACGGTCATACAATCCGTATCTCTCCTCCGCTGGTGATAACTGATGAAGAAGTAGATTACATTGTCGAACGACTTGAAAAAGTTTTAGTAGACTAATAATTAAATTTAGAAATTGTTAGAAAGCGAAGTCTCAAACAGGCTTCGCTTTTTATTTTGCCCGCTTTACCGAGCCGAAATAAATAGCAGCAAGCGTTAAGACTGCACCAAAAATCTGCAGTACCGTCAGGTTTTCAGCAAAAAACAACCATCCCCACACTGCCGCCATTGTAGGTTGCAGTAATAATACCATCCCGCTTTGTGATGCACGTAATTTTGGCAGGTTTGCTGAAATGATGTACCATCCGGCTGATTGTGCAACAAAGGCAAGAGAGAACAAAATAACCCAGGTATAAGTTGAATCCGGCAGAATTGGGTCAGATTCAAACAACATTGCAATCCCCAGGAATATCGCTGAGAATAAAGAGACCCATGCCATCATAGTTATAAAACTAATTGATGAACCTGCGTGACCTGATTTTTTCAAGGTTGTTAAATACCCTGCGTAAAACACTCCGGTCATAAGCCCGAATATAATACCATTGATATAAGTTGTTTCAAATGTCTCAAAGGAACCAAAACCGACAAGCAGCACAACTCCCACAAATGCCATCAGCACCGAGACGAAATATATCGGTTTTAATTTTTCATCAAACAATGTTACACCGATAAGAGCCATCCAAAAAACCTGGGTATTCCCCAGTATTGTTGCGATACCGGCACCTGAAAATATTATTGATTTATGCCAGACAAAAAGATCGCAGAAAAAGATAAAACCGCCGATCAATGCATAAAGTAAGATTGATTTAGGAAGCATCAGCTTTTTCCCCATTACCAGAGCCCAGATAAACAGAATCCCCGCACCGAATAAGGTCCGCCAAAATGCAATTGCTGTCGGTCCAAGCGTAGTTCCATCTATCATTTTTACAAACACGGGAGCAAATGAAATACATAACGCTCCGGCTGCTAATGCTAAGAGAGGTTTGAGAATAGAATGATCCTGATTCATTAGTATTCCTGCCAGCGTGCTTCGGCAGAGACAATCAGACCGATAAGAGCCCAGAAAAGAACAAGAGATGTTCCCCCATAGCTCACGAAAGGCAGTGGAAGTCCGGTAACCGGCATAAATCCGAGAGTCATCCCGATATTGACAAGAAACTGAAACATGATAATCCCGGCTGCTCCCATCACAACAAGTGAGGCAAATCTTGAGCGGCAATGTGATGCAATTTTAATTGAACGATAAAATATAAATGTAAACAGTAACAATACAAACAGCGCACCAATCAATCCAAATTCTTCACCAAGAACCGAAAAGATAAAATCGGTATGCGGTTCAGGAAGAAAATCAAGACGCGTCTGAGAGCCGTTTAAAAAACCTTTCCCAAAGACCCCCCCAGACCCTATTGCAATTTTCGATTGGATAATCTGATACCCTGCCCCGCGCGGATCACGGCCTGGATCTAAAAAGGTCAGAATACGCAGCTTCTGATAATCAGCAAGCCGACTCCACATTATCGGAGTCATAATACCGGAAACAAGGTTTGTTACAACTGCAGCAATTCCGAATATGATTCCCGGTTTAGAAATAAACAGAAAAATCAAAAGAACAACGATATAAATCGACCATGCCAGCCAATGAGATGCTGCTATCAGAGAAAATATAGGTGAGACTATAAGCAAAAGATAAATAGGTGAAAGCCCCGCCCAGAACCAGAGTATAAAAAGCAGAACCAAAAAAACAAGCGATGTCCCTAAATCCGGTTGTTTCAATATCAGTGCCACCGGAATAATTGTAATGATAGCCGTTATCGCCATACGCCGTTTACTTGCCACAGGCAGTTTTGTATAGGCTAAAAATCTTGAGAGTGCAAAAAGTACCGCAACTTTGGCAAAATCAGAAGGGGCAAAATTCATAGAACCGAATGAAAACCATCTAGATGCACCCATTTTTGCTGAACCAACAAACAACACAAGTACTAATAATAGTATTGAAATACCGTACATCACATACGCCATCATATCAAACAGTTTTGGTGGAATATGAACTATTACAGCAAAGATGATAAATGCAACAGCAAGCCAAAGCGATTGCCTGAGATAATAATCCCGTTGATATTCAGTATCAGCATTATGCTGAGCGGACATTATAAGCATGATACCGATAAAAGACAAAACAAGGGCGGCAAGTATCAACTTCCAATCAAGAGCTGAATATTTCAGATTCATAACTGACCAAGACCTTTCTCGACAACAATTGAATCTGAAACATCGATACCGAGCTTCCGGTACATATACGATTGAATTACGCTACCGACAAGTGGAGCTGCAACTTCAGAACCATGACCGGCATTTTCAACGATAGCAACGACAATAATCTCGGGATTATCAAGAGGTGCAACTCCTGCAAACCAGGAATGATTTTCACCATGTGGATTTTCAGCAGTACCTGTTTTTCCTCCAATTGAATAATACTCGTTCTTTAATCGTTTAGCAGTACCATGCTCCCCTTCAACAACAAGCATCAGTCCTTCCCGTAATATTCGCATTGTATTGCTTGAGAATGGCAGGTTAAAAGCTACTTTCGGTTGAATCTCGGTTTCAATACCGTTGAATCTATTAATCTTTTTTACTAAATGAGGCTGATAGACAACACCGTCATTAGCAAGACCGCAAAAGAATTGTGCTAACTGTAAAGGGGTAACAAGCAACTCACCTTGTCCGATTGAATTATTTAATACAAGACCAAGTGTCCATTTTTTTTTACCGTACCGTTCATCGTAATATTCAGTTGTAGGATTTAATCCTTTTGCTTCCCGGGGAAGGTCTACATTTGTTAATGAACCGAATCCACAGGCAGCATAATATTCAGCAAGTTTATCGATGCCGAGTTTCAACCCAAGCTGATACATATAGACATCACAAGACTGCTCCAGTGTATGAGCAGCGTTCAGTGTTCCATGACCTCCGGGGTCCCAGCATCTAAAGAACCTGTTCCCGAATTGATACCCACCGATACAAGGCTTAAATATTGAATTTTCTGTGACCGCGCCTTCTTCAAGTCCGGCACCAACCCCGACAAACTTCACTGTAGAACCTGGTGGATAAAGTCCGTTCAGGGGTCGATTTAAGAGAGGATGTGTTGAATCTGTACGAATCTCTGTCCAAAGAGATTCAGGGATTACCGATGAAAAGATGTTGGCATCATAGCCGGGGTATGAAGTCATTGCCAAAATCTCACCATTTCGAGGATCCATAGCAACAATTGCACCACAACAGAATGTATCAAGTGCTTTTGTACAGGCAAGCTGCAGTTCATTATCAATGGAAAGAACCAAATTAGCACCGGGAATAGCCTCGGTGCTTTCTTTATCCGGATATTCACCTATAATCTGACCGGAAGCAGTCACCTCAATATAGTTAGTACCTTCTCTTCCCCGAAGTATCTCATCATATTGTTTCTCAAGACCTTTTTTTCCGGTGATAGAACCAAGATGATAAAGGAGTGGATCTCTCCCTTTGAGTTCATCCTCGGAAATTTCACCAACATACCCGGTATACGTCTCAGCATTTAATTCATGATTATACTGACGGACCCTCTCCATTTGGTAGGTAACTCCCGGGAATCTGTTACTCTGTTCTTCAAGAATCGCCACCGTCTCAAATGGGATATCACGTTTTATCGGTGTCTGTTGATAACGGGAGATCATGTTTCGCTTCAAACGTTTCACAATCTGAGTGGAATCAAGATTGATAAGTTCGGCAAGATTTTCAATTGTCTTCCCATCTACAATTTCTGAAGGGATAATAGATACAGTATACGAAGGACGATTATCAATAATAATTTTCCCAAAACGGTCGGTTACAATACCCCGTCTCGGTAAAATCGGTTCAACCCTGATTCTGTTTTTTTCAGATTGTTCAGAAAGATCTCTGTATTGAAAAATCTGAAGTTTAAACAGACCTAAAGAAAGAACAACCAGCATAACTATAACCAGCAGGTATCCTACTTTTTCCCGGTATTCTAAAGAGAGTTTAAACCGTTCCATAAGTTAAAAAATTGATTTAATTTTTTTATACGTTAATCGATCGTTTTTTATCAAAAAGAAAATCCAGCCGAAAATAGTCGTATACACTGCTGAGGGAAGTGCATTGACAAAAAGGGTATTGAAAAATCCTTCATTTAATTCAAGAAGTAAGGTGAAAATATTATGCACTAGAATTACTGAAAATACAAGTATAAGACGTGCAAACAGTGATTCCAGGTTTAATCGTTCTTTGAAATGATAGGTAACAACACCAATGACAGTAACCATAAGAACCTGCCAGATCATATAATCGTTAGCTCCCTGAAAACCTATCAAACCGACAAAAAAACCGAACCAGAGTATCTCAATCTCTTCTTTATACACCGCAACTAATGCAACAATCAACAGGGGAAGATTTATCTTTACACCGAAAATTGATGTCACATCAGACAGAAAGACCTGATGCATCGCTATCAGCCAAAAATACAAAAGATATGGGATATACTTTGTCATTCCTGTATTGACTCTCTTAAAATAAAAATCTCTTCAAGTGAATAAAAATTTACAGCCGGATCAAGATGGACGGTATAAAAAGGTTCAAGCTCTTCTTTGACAACCTGATTAACAGTTCCAACTTTTAATCCCGATGGGTATACGCCTCCTAATCCGGAGGATATGATTTCATCGCCTACGGAAATCGTTGCCTGAATCGGTAAATTATCAAGGGACATGCCTGATCTGCTATTGTATTTAACTATCCCCATCTCCCGGCTGTCGGTTATTCGAGCTGCTACCCGATTGGAAGGATCTGTGAGCAGTTGTACAACGGCAGCATCGGATGATACGGAAGATATTCTTCCAATCAATCCCTGTTCATTTATTACAGGCATATCAACGGCTATCGAATCATTTATCCCTCTATTGATTATTGCAGATATTGGAATATATGAACCGGAAATTGAAACTATCTCAGCCGGAAGGAGTGAATAAATCGGTTTTGGCTCAAATCCCAAGATAGAACGCAACCTTTGATTTTCCCGCTCAGCCTCTTCATACACTGAAATTTTTAACGTAGCATTGATCAGCGCCTGCGACAATCGTTCATTATCTTCATTTACTTTTCTTAACTCAAGATAGGAATTTTTTACGATTGAAAAGGGGGAATAAAAAACAACACTGACAACCTGATTGATATAACTATTAATATATGTACCGGCAAAAAGTAACGCTAAAATTAAAATGACAACCGATGTAAAATGAATATTTCGTATATGTTTTGAAAATAAGTTACCAATTTTGTTCATTTACAACGGCATCCTTGCCTGATCTCTTATCGTTATCTAATCAACTTTATCCATCAACGTTAATACATCACCCGGGGAGACTGCTTCTAAAAGTTTTTCCCTGTTCTCTTCCGATTTCATTAAAAATGAAAGTCTTGCCATTACATTCAAATGAGCACCAATAGCATCTTCAGGAGCAGCGATTAAAAAGAACAGTTTGACAGGTTTATGGTCCATTGCATCAAAATCGATTCCATCTGTGGATCGGCCAAAAGCAATGACGATACCTTTGACAGCTCTTGTTTTGGCATGAGGGAAGGCAACTCCATAGCCGACACCTGTAGTTACCAAATTCTCACGTTCCTGAACGTCTTTGAGTAACTGTTCGGAGTCTTTAACAGTATCCGAATTTGAAATCGCATCAACCAGTTCTTTGATAACATCATCTTTTGATGTCGCACTTAAATTAAAAGTGATTAGATTTTCTTCACTAAACTTTGATAATTTCATCAATAAATCCTTACCTATTACTTATAATTTTTCAGCTTCATCTGCAAGCAGCACCGGAACATTATTCGTCACATTATACGCCAGTTTACAGGTTTCACAGATAAGCTTATCTTGATCTTCTTTATATATCATCTTTTGTTTGCAGCCGGGGCAAACCAATTTACTCAGTAGTTTTTCTGAAAGAGGCATATGCAATCCTTTTTACGAATTATCGAATTCACCGATAGTACGGTACTTTTGTAATCTATTCATAAGAAGCTGATCAACCGGAGTTTCTTTCAGCTGCTTTAATGCGTCTAAAATAGCTTCTTTGACATATACGGCAGCCTGTTTTGGATCAGTATGTGCACCACTCGGCGGTTCTTTAATAACTTTATCTACAATTTTTAAACTGAGATTGTCAGACGATGTCACCCGCAATGCATCTGCAGCTTCGGGAGCATGAATCGCATTCCGCCATAAAATAGCAGCACACCCTTCCGGAGAAATTACGGAATACCATGAGTATTCAAGCATCAATACAATGTCACCCACACCGATACCTAATGCACCACCGGAAGCACCTTCACCGATGATAATACAGACGATCGGGACCTTGATACGGGACATCTCACGGATATTCCGTGCGATAGCTTCTGCCTGACCACGTTCTTCGGCACCAATGCCGGGGAAAGCACCCGGAGTATCAATCAGTATTATAATCGGGATATTAAACTTTTCAGCAAGATAAAATAAACGGAGTGCTTTACGATACCCTTCCGGATGTGCCATTCCAAAATTACGATGCAGTTTTTCTTTCGTATCTCTTCCCTTTTGCTGACCAATAAACATTACTTTTTGACCGTCTATCATTCCAAGACCGCCGACCATAGCTTTGTCATCAGCAAAATATCTGTCACCATGAAGCTCTATAAAATCTTTCGATATCATTTTAATATAGTCTAAAGTATAGGGACGCTTCGGATGACGTGAGAGTTGAACTTTTTGCCAACGGGTAAGATTATTGTAAATATCCTGACGGAGCTTGTCGAGCTTCTTCTGCATTGAAGCTATCTCTCCGGAGAGCTCGATATTTTCTCCGACAGAAAAATCCTTCATATCGGATATCTTTTTTTCGAGTTCAGCTATCGGTTTTTCAAATTCTAAATATGGTCCGTCAGCCATCTATATACCACCAGCTATCTAACATTATTTTTCTGCCCAAAATTACTGCGTTTTGAGCTTAATTTGGTTATAAAGATATAGAAAACAGAAAAAATAACAACCATAAAAAACAGGAAAATCCCAAACATCAATGCCCGGTTGAGATAAAACATGGCTATTGCAAAGGCTCCGTAAATGGTTGCTAACAAATAAAATACAGACACAACCCGATTTGGCGACAAACCAAACAGGGTCAGATAGTGAAATAAATGCCGCCGGTCGGCTTTCATGATGTTTTTTCCGCCAAGAAATCTCCGCACAAAGGAGGAGAAGACTTCAAGCAACGGAACTCCTAAAGCTAACAACGGAAGATACAAGGCTGCCAAAGTATAAGATTTCAGAGGGATTATTAATGAGTATACCGCAAAGTAATATCCAATCTGCATCGACCCGGAATCACCCAGAAATATCTTCGCAGGATATCGGTTGAAAAATAAAAAGATAAACAGGTATCCAGCCATCGGAAGAATAAATATCAAGCTCCCTCCGACTTCGTAGAGATGACCGATTACCAGCATCGATATAGCACCAATAAGAGAGACCCCGGAAGCAAGTCCATCAAGTCCGTCTATTAGGTTGATTGCATTTGTTAACATAACAACCCAAACGATTGTTATTATCGGAGAAAAAGAAGAGATTTCAACCGAACCGGTCGGAATAGTTAAAAACTCAACCGTTACTCCTCCAAGATATAGCAAGTAGCCTGCTGCACATTGTGCTATAAGTTTTACCCAGGCTGGCAAAGGACGCATATCATCAGAAAGCCCAACGAGCAATATTATCAATGCCCCTAAAAGAATAAAAATTATCATATCTGAAAAATCAGTAAACTGCTCGGGGAAAACCAACGTTGAAATACCGATTGATAACCAGACAACTGCAAATAAACCAACCCCGCCAAGAATGGGTACCGGCTTTTTATGTCGTTTATGTTGTCCGGGAAGATCCAGCAGATTGTAACGATGCCCGATCCGGATCATCAGCGGGATTAAAACAATACCGCAAAAAACGGCGATGGAAAATGCAGTCAGTTCAAAATATATATCGTTCATGAGTTTCTTTTAGGTATCAGCATTGAAAGCAAAAAATTACCTAAAAGAACGAATGGCAAGAAAATAATTGAAAAACCTCCCGGAAAATGCTTCAGGTAATATTTCCAGACAGAGAGATGATGATAATATGACCGTTTGATATGTCCGGCTTTGCTCCCTTTCCCCCAAAGATGTACTCCGCCGACTCTGGGATGGAAGTAATTTCTATATCCGGCAAGATGCAGTTTGTATGATAAATCCGAATCTTCCATATACATAAAAAACCGTTCATCAAACATCTTCACCTGCATAAATCGTTCCTTCGATACAGCCAGCATCGTCCCGGCGACAGCATCAACCTCAGTTATCTCTTTGTAATCAGGTAATGTATAACTTTCTGCATTTGAAAAT
>QQUK01000239.1 GCA_008501655.1 Calditrichota bacterium | reverse complement strand
GTTGCTCAAGGCGGTCAGATTTACGCTGTCGGTACTCCGACAGAACCGATTGTCTTTACAACTATTCTTGACGATGTCGACAACCCGACTGATATTATCTTAGACACAACCAACGGTTATGGTAACTGGGGTGGCGTCATCATTCTCGGTAACGCTACTATCAACACTACCACAGGCGTTGGACAGATCGAAGGTATCGATCCGCTCGAACCTCGCGGTGCCTACGGTGGTGCTGATGATGACGATAACTCAGGTGTATTTAAATACGTTTCTATTCGTCATGGCGGTACCGAAATCGGTGCTGCAAACGAAATTAACGGTCTCACCCTTGGTGCTGTTGGTCGCGGAACCCAGATTTCACACGTCGAAATCTTTATGAATAAAGATGACGGTGTCGAATGGTTTGGTGGAACAGTAAATTGTGACCACCTCGTAGCTGCTTACTGCGGTGATGATGCATTTGACTATGATGAAGGTTTCCGTGGCGGCGGTCAGTTCTGGTTCTCAATCCAGCGTACTGATAAAGGTGACCGCGGTGGGGAACACGACGGTGGTACATCTCCTGTCGATGGTGAACCTTTTGCAACACCGTTAATCTCTAACGCTACCTATTTAGGTCGTGGTGCTGCTAACGGTGGACAGCGCTGTTTTGAAATCCGGGACAATGCCGGTGGTTCATACATGAACTCCATCTTCGCTGACCACGGTACATACGGTATCAAAGTTGAAGAATCATTAGGTGAACCATCTGACTCACGTACCCGTTTAGCTGAAGGTGCAATCTACTTCCGCAATAACATGTGGTACGGATTCGGTAACGGTAATACCGCTGCTGATATTACAGATGGTGTTGCTGCTGTTGAAGCTGCTCTCTTTACCTCAGGAAACGACTTCGTATCCGACCCGGTAATCGCCGGTGTTGACCGCGATACTCCGGACGGAACTCTTGACCCTCGCCCGACAGACCTTTCCGGTTGGTCAGGTGCATGGATAGATCCGAATGATGCTGTTGATGGTTACAACCCTCCGGCACAGACTGGATATCCGGGTGCTATTGATGTAATTTTCCCTGACTACGCAGCTGTTGACTACCCGGGTGCATTTGACCCGGCTGGAGAACTCTGGATCTGTAACTGGACAGCACTCTCACAATACGGTTATCTTGATGCTGCTTGTACAGTCGAAGACTGTTACTGCACAACCGATGACAATAAAGATGTTATCGTTATTACCGATGCTGACATTTCAGGATTCACTGCATTTTCAAACGAAAATGTATATAACTTAGATGGTCTCGTATTCGTCGAATCAGGCGAAGAACTTTATATTGAACCGGGTACAATCATCAAAGGTAACACCGGCCAGGGCGTCAATTCGACAGCTCTCGTAGTTGCTCAGGGTGGTAAAATCTGGGGTGCAGGCACACATTCCTGCCCGATTGTTTTCACTACTATCCTTGACGATGTTGACAACCCAACCGACATTATTATAGACACAACCAACGGTTACGGTAACTGGGGTGGCGTCATCATTCTTGGTAATGCTACTATCAACACAACCACAGGCGTTGGACAAATCGAAGGTATCGATCCGCTCGAACCACGCGGTGCCTACGGTGGTGTTGATGATGATGATAACTCAGGTGCTCTCCGTTTTGCTTCTATCCGACACGGTGGAACCGAAATCGGTGCTGCTAACGAAATCAACGGTCTTACTCTCGGTGGTGTAGGTCGTGGAACAATCATTTCCCATGTTGAAATCTTTATGAACAAAGATGACGGTGTCGAATGGTTTGGTGGAACGGTAAACTCTGACCACCTTATCGCTGCTTACTGCGGTGACGATGCATTCGATTATGATGAAGGTTTCCGCGGTGCTAACCAGTTCCTCTTTGCTATCCTGCGTACCGACAAAGGTGACCGCGGTGGTGAACATGATGGTGGTACATCCCCTGTCGATGGTGAACCTTTCGCAACACCGTTATTCTCCAACGCTACCTATTTAGGTCGTGGTGCTGCTAACGGTGGACAGCGCTGTTTTGAAATTCGGGACAACGCCGGTGGTTCATACATGAACTCCATCTTCGCTGACCACGGTACATATGGTATCAAAGTTGAAGAATCATTAGGTGAACCATCTGACTCACGTACCCGTTTAGCTGAAGGTGCAATCTACTTCCGCAATAACATGTGGTACGGATTCGGTAACGGTAATACCGCTGCTGATATTACAGATGGTGTTGCTGCTGTTGAAGCTGCTCTCTTTACCTCAGGAAACGACTTCGTATCCGACCCGGTAATCGCCGGTGTTGACCGCGATACTCCGGATGGAACTCTTGACCCTCGCCCGACAGACCTCTCCGGTTGGTCAGGTGCATGGATTGACCCAAAAGACGGCGTTGATGGATTTAATCCGCCGGCACAGACTGGTTACGCTGGTGCAATCGATGTAAACTATCGTGATTTTGAAGTTGTCGATTACCCGGGTGCTCTTGACCCGAATGCTGCTGACGTATTCTCAACATGGCTCGGCAGCTGGACAGCCCTTAACTGTTACGGTTACTTAGGTACCGGAGGTACCGGTGGATGCTGTACAGGTATCCGTGGTAACGTTGATAATGATCCGGGTGACTTGATCGATATCGCTGACTTGGTATACTTAGTCGCCTATTCATTCGGTGGCGGACCTGCTCCGGTATGTATCGAAGAAGCTGATGTTGACGCTTCCGGTGGTCTTGATATCGGTGATATCGTATACATCGTTTCGTATTCCTTCGGTGGAGGACCGGCTCCGCTTGCTTGTCCATAAGTAAATAAATTTCCAATCCTATATTTACCCTCCTGCTATTTGGCTAACCCGACTGATTCCCCGTCAGTCGGGTTTTTTTATCCAATACTGTTCCATAAGATTTCTAAGGGCGACTGTAAATTTTTATAGGGTAGAGGGGGCAAAATAAGCAGTCATATCTTAATAGGTATTTACCCTTTTTAGTAATGCAAAATACATATTCAGCTATTTCTGATTAAAATATCTTAACAGGGAACAATATCGTAACTATACTGGTTACAGATTATATGAAAGGCATAAAATGAGTGATAATAGTAGATTTACAGTAGCCATACATATTCTAACTCTTTTGGCATATTGTGATCCAAATCGAATAACATCAGAATATATAGCTGGGAGCGTTAATACGAACCCTGTTGTTATAAGGCGGATATTGGGATTATTAAGGAATAAGGGCATAGTCACTTCCATTGGTGGTCCTGGTGGAGGCTGGGTGCTTGAGATGCCGGCAAAAAAAATTACTCTCAAAGATGTATATAGGGTAATTGATAACAATAACACTTTCTTTCAGATGCATCCCAATACACCTAATCATCTTTGTGATGTTGGGGATAAAATTGAAGATGTATTAGAAAAGTATTTTAATGAAGCACAAAAGACATTGGAGAAAAAGCTGAATAATACAACAATTGAAGACCTGGTGACCGCAATAAAGAAAGAGATAGCATAGAAAATATTTTTTTAACCATATTCGTAACAATGATAGTTACAAATGATAATAGTTTAATTTTTGGAGATTAAAAATGAAAGCATTACTACTTGAACAGGCAGGTGGTGTTGAAAACATGATATTGAAAGATATTGAAAAACCAACACCAAAAGAGAACGAAGTGTTACTTGAAGTAAAAGCAATCAGTATCAATCCTGTTGACTACAAAGTAAGATCAATCGAGGATGTTATAACCATGATTCACGGAGAACAACGGCCTGTAATTATAGGATGGGATGTATCAGGAATAATAGTAGCAAAAGGTGAAAAAGTTACAAAATTTGACGTGGGTGATAATGTGTTC
Organism: Calditrichota bacterium; assembly: GCA_008501655.1. Taxonomy (GTDB): domain Bacteria; phylum Zixibacteria; class MSB-5A5; order GN15; family FEB-12; genus QQUK01. The sequence goes on along the minus strand of QQUK01000239.1, from coordinate 662 downwards.
GGAATGGTCAACTTCCCCGGCAATGGAAATGCTTATGCTGAATATGTTTCATCACCTGAAGATCATCTCGCCAGAATACCGGAAAATATACCGTTTGAAGAAGCTGCCGCTACAACTTTAGCAGCTCTTACAGCTTTGCAAGTATTTAAAGGAAGAATTAAGAAAAATGATCGTGTGTTAATCCATGCAGGTGCCGGTGGTGTAGGTCACTTTGCAATTCAAATTGCTAAACAGCTTGGTGCATATGTCCTTGCTACCAGTTCAGAAAAAAATAAGGAATTTGTCCTGTCGCTGGGAGCTGATGAACATATTGATTATCGAAAGCAACCATTTGAAGCGGTTGTCAAAGATATTGACTTTGTTCTTGATGGTATGGGTGGTGAAGTGTTAGAAAACTCATTAAAAGTTATGAAAAGTGGTGGTACTATCGTATCATTACCAACCCCTGCTTCAGATGAAATACAAGAAGAAGCGAAAAAGCTAAATGTCTCTGTTGAATTCGTTCTAGTACAGTCAAACGGCGAAGACATGCACAGATTAAAAGAAATGTTGAAAAATAGAACTCTTAAAGCTCATGTTTCAAAAACTTTCCCTTTTTCAGATATGGGCAAAGCTCACACAGAACTTGAAACGGGTCGTACAGTTGGAAAGATTGTAGTTAA
>QQUK01000355.1 GCA_008501655.1 Calditrichota bacterium | reverse complement strand
AAGGGAGATGCTCAAGGAAAATGGATTCCCAGAGTATGAGCATGCTCTCGGTCATCAGCTTGGACGCGATGTCCATGATGGTGGAGCACTTATCGGACCAAAATGGGAACGATACGGCAACTCACCGATGATTCCCCTCGAAGAGAACAATGCTTTCACACTTGAGTTGGAGATTATCCTTCCGGGAATCGGCTGTGTTGGACTCGAAGAGGATATTGTCATAACAAAAACCGGCGGGAAATTTATCTCCCCCAGACAAACGGAGCTTATAATCTTATGAAAAAATATATAGCGATACTTGTTGTTTTAACTCTCACCATAATTGGATGTGGTCCCAAGCAGGTAGCAGAAGAAACGACAACTGCCTGTGTACCAGGGAATCTGCAGGTCGATGTAAAAGATGGTGCGATGGATGTCATCTGGGAAAACTCCTGTGATAACCTTATCTCAGGTTATAATATTTATATCAGCGAAGATAAAAATCAGAACGATGCCAAACCATACAACAACGGACCATTCCCCGGTGATACAAATCCGGATGATGGCAAAGAGGTTTATGAAGCAAAGCAGCTGCAAAACGGCAAAAAATATTATGTCTCGGTAAAAATTATCAATGCTGACCAGACATTATCAAAACCATCTGAACAGATTCTGGCCGTATGCGGTCCCCGCGAAGAGATAGAATTGTCAATTCGGTATAAATCTGAAAACGACGGTTATTCGTTTAAAGATAATAATTATGTCCGGGCTGATGATATTGACAATGACCTCTATTTCTGGTCAAAAGATGGTGTCGATTATATCTCTTCCCCACATAAACTTGATGGATTTTTAAAAAATAATAAACTATCCAAAATCGCATTTACCGGTGAATTTTCTGAGTTAAAAACAAAACTGAATTCAGTCAAAAAAAGCAAATTTACAGACAAACTCGAAATTAAGAAAAATGACTGGATACTTATGGAAACAGCAGAGAAAAAACATGCTCTGATTCAGATTCTCGGCTTTTCCGGAAACGGTGAAGACCGCAAATCCAGCATGTTTATAGCATTTTCTCCAGTAGCTGGCGAAATGATATTTTAACCGGGATTTAAGAATGATTGAATATTACCGATATACAGTTCATAACCGTATAGATACGAACAGAATATATTTTAGTTGTTTACACTAAAATATTGCATATATAACAGAAAATAAGATAACCTGAACAAAGGGTTTGCACATTGGAATTTCATAAAGATAGTTTGAAAATTGATGCTGAGAAAGTTGCCGACGAAATCTGCGCAGCTATCAAAGATCAGATAAAAAACAAACTGCACAAAACCGGTGCCGTTATTGGTATCTCCGGAGGTATCGATTCATCGGTTGTGGCAGCACTCTGCACCCGGGCACTTGGTCCGAAAAGAGTGGTCGGAATCATGATGCCGGAAAAAGATTCAGCTGAGGAATCTAAGTCTCTTGCCGAAGTCCTCGCCGGACATTTTGGATTTGAAACGGAACTTGAATCAATCTACGGTGGCTGTGATGGACTTGGTGTTTACAAAAAACGTGATGAAGCCATCAAAGAAGTTTTCCCGTATTATAAACCGACCTGGAAATCAAAAATCGTTATCCCGACAAATCTCCTTGAAAAAGAAACTTTTAACTTTTTCACACTTGTTGTTGAAACCGATGAAGGAAAAAGAATGGAAGAACGCCTTCCGCTTAAACCGTATCTCCAGATTGTCGCCGCTACAAATTATAAACAGCGCCTTCGAATGACAACTCTCTATTATCACGGTGAAAAACGGAATTGGGCGGTTATTGGTACCGGACAGAAAGATGAACATATGCAGGGCTTTTTTGTAAAATACGGTGACGGTGGAACAGATCTGAAACCGATCGCGCATCTGTTTAAAATTCAGGTATTCCAGCTTGCTGAATACTTAGGTGTTCCGTCAGAAATTCTCGACCGTACTCCTACTACCGATACTTATTCCTCAGAAGTCACCCAGGAGGAATTTTTCTACGGTCTTGATTTTTACCGGATGGACATGCTCTGGTACGCAATGGAGAATAATATCCCGGTGGAAAAAGCTGCCGAAGTGTTAGACCTCTCAGTAGAACAGGTTAACCGCGCCTTTACCAATATTCAAAGAAAAATTACCGCCACAGAATACTTAAGAATGGAACCACTCGAAGTTAAAGGATAAATGATACAGATGGATAAAGATGCCTTAAAAAAAGAGATAAAAGAATTCATTGTCGAAACATTTTTATTCGGCGAAGATGCAGATAGTTTTACCGATTCCGATTCATTTATGCACAACGGTATTGTTGATTCAACCGGTATTCTCGAAGTCACCGGATTTGTTGAAGAAAAATTTAACTTTACTATTGAAAATGATGAAATGATTCCGGCAAATTTAGATTCCGTTGATAATCTTGCTAATTTTATTACTAAGAAAGTTAATGGATAACAAACTATTCAGATGATTATCTCAGATATACTAAATAAAACAGCCGCTGTATTTCCTGATAATACAGCGGTTATTTATTTGGATGAATCTATAACTTACAAGCAGCTTAATAGCAAAGTCTCCCGGCTTGCTGAATTTCTCAAAAAACAATCTTATCCCGATGATGCCCGTATTGGTGTCTTTTTTGAAAATTCAATCGACTACATAGTTGCTTATTTTGCTGTATTAAGAGCCGGCTATGTCGTCATTCCTCTTGATACATCACTGCATGAAGAAAAACTAAATAAAATCCTGCATGACTCTAATATCAGCACCCTTTGTGTAGGCTTCAAATTCCAGCGTTTGTTTAAAAAACTATACACCCTGAATCATCCGGTAAAAGAGATCATCTCCGAAAAAGAATTTAAACTGAAAGATGATTCCATAACATATAGGTCCTTTATAGATATCTTCAACGATCAAGTAATCGAACCAGAGTCAGGCTTAAATCTTCTCAATTGGGATGATGCCAAACAAGCACCCCATGAACTTGCTGCTATCTTTTATACTTCCGGTTCGACCGGCGAAGCTAAAGGGGTCATGCTCTCGCACAAAAACCTGATTTCAAATACAATCGGAACCAACGAATATCTGAAGCTAACTGAAAAAGATTCAGTCATGGTTATCCTGCCGTTTTATTATATCTACGGTAATTCTCTGTTGCTGACCCATATTTCTACCGGTGGAACGCTTGTCATAGATAATCGCTTTATGTATGCAGAAACGATATTGGACACTATGCAAAATGAAAAAGTAACCGGTCTCTCAGGTGTTCCCTCAAATTTCATGATACTTTTGAACAAATCAACGTTGACCGAAAGGAATTTTCCGAACCTCCGCTATTTTACCCAAGCTGGTGGGGCAATGGCTCCCGATGTAATCAGGAAACTACACGATGCTTTTCCAGATAAAGAAATTTACATCATGTACGGACAAACTGAAGCATCACCCCGTGTCACCTGGCTTCCACCGGAAAAACTTTTGGAAAAACTCGGTTCAATCGGTATTGAAGTAAAAGGTGTTGATGTAAAAATTCTCAAAGAGGACGGTACAGAAACATCAACAGATGAAACCGGTGAAATTGTTGTCGGGGGAGACTCAATCATGCTCGGATATTGGAATCAGCCGGAAGAACAAAGTGCAGTTCTCAAAGATGGCTGGTTGTACACCGGGGATTTGGCGAAACGTGACAAAGACGGCTATATCTATATCGTCGGCCGAAAAAAAGAGATTATCAAATCAGGCGGTAACAGAATTTCTGTTAAAGAAGTAGAAGAGACACTTTTAACTAATCAGAAAATCCATGAAGTAGCTGTTTTTGGCGTTGAAGATGATATCTTTGGCGAGGCTGTCAAAGCTGTAATCGTTCTCAAAGAAAACGAAATAGCTGATGATAAAGAGATACAGAAATTTATCAGGAGTATACTCCCTGAATTCAAAGTACCAAAATATATTGATTTTGTTGATATCCTCCCAAAAACTCAAGCCGGCAAAATCGACAAAAAACAGCTCAAATAGCAGTTTCTGCGCTCATTTCACTCTATATTCCATTCTCTGACAACAAGATATCAGCTTTTCTTGACAACTTTTCAATAGATAGTATCTTAGATGTAAGTAAACAAAACCCTCACCAGATTCGTTACTTGAATAAATGAGATAAACTGCCGTAAAACCAAAGAATATTTGACTTTATGAAATCTAAACAATTCCTGATAACTGTGGTTCTCTTTCTGTTTATCCAGCCTCTGTCAGCTTCAGAAAATAAAGGCCCGGTTCCCGGACAGTTTATTGTAAAACTATCTAATTCTACAAAAGTAGATATTCTGAAAAATGCACTTTCATCTGATGTCTCACTTTCAAAAATCTCAAATGATTTTAGTTCGAATAAAAAACAAATCGAAGCACTCAGTAATTACTATACTTTTACTTCTGCAGATACATCGTTAACACAATCAGATATCATCAATATATTAGGTTCCGATAATATCGAATTTATAGAACCGGATTATTATGGTGAACTGTTTGACTATCCCCAGGATCCTCTCTTTGAACATCAATGGTTTCTCAACAATACCGGACAAAGCTATTACGGGATTGACCGAAGGGAAGGGGAGTATAACGATTCTCTTGTTTTAAAAACTGGTACTTCCGGAAAAGATATTTCTCTCACAGAATATTACGAAAACCCTCCCCAAGAGCATACGAAAGTTGTTGTTGCTATCATCGATACTGGTGTGGATTATCTGCATCCGGACCTTAACGGACAGATCTGGCATAACACCGATGAAATAAGTAATAATGGAATAGATGATGACCATAACGGTTATGTTGACGATGTTGTCGGATACGATTTAGCCGGAACAGAATTTGATTTTTTTGAACCAACACCTGACAATGACCCGGTTGATACTTACGGTCATGGAACCCATGTCGCAGGAATAGTTGGTGCTGCATCAAACAACATCGGAGTCTCAGGTGTTTGTAATAATGTCGCTATCATGCCTGTAAAAATCGCTCCTGACGGCAGACCGACTTTTACAATCTCAGTTGCCGCAAAAGGAATCCTCTATGCGGTCAATAATGGTGCACAGGTTATCAATATCAGTTGGGGTACTCCGTTTGAGTCAACCCTGCTTCGTGAAGTCATCGCTTTTGCTCGAGCAAATAATGTTTTCATTTGTATTGCACCCGGAAATTTTGGGAACTCCGATATTTATTATCCTGCCGGCTTTGATTCAACGTTTGTTGTGGCTGCTTCAAACTCAGACGGTTATATGACATACTTTACTTCATATGGCCCCCATGTTGATATTGTTGCTCCGGGCGAAGATATCCTTTCCCTGCGGGCTCAGGGAACCGATATGTATGCTCTCAGCCTGGAACCGAATGTCCGCTTTATCGGTGATGACTCATTATACTATCTCTCCGATGGAACATCTATGGCTTCCCCGGTTGCCGCAGGTGCCGGTGCTCTTTTATTATCAATCGCACCGGAGTTGAATGTAAATCAAATTGAACAGTTATTGATAGATGGTGCCGATGATTTGTTAGACCCCTTTAATCAGGAAGACTCATTACCCGGATATGATACTTTATCAGGTCATGGTATCTTAAATATAGATAATTCAATAGCACTGTTAAACAGCACCGGACTTTCCTTTATTTCTCCCCGGAAAAGAGAACGATATACAACCGAACTGCCGATAAAAATAAATCCTCGTGGAAATTTAAACCAAGCCTGGCTTCTTTTTTATTCTGTAGGGGAATATAACAGAGACTGGCAGCTGCTTGCATCAGGAACATCAATCCCGGCTGATTCGATTGTTTATACAATCGATACATCATTTGCCAACGGTGTAATCAATTTGAAAATCGATGATCAATCCGGGAATGCCAAAGAGACCCAGTTTTATTATATAACCAGAAACAGATTATCGCTGACATCACCGACCGAGGGTGAGAATGTCCGCTTCGATATCAAAATCTCAGGTGAAGCTTACGGACCGCAATATGATTCAATGCTTATCTTCTACAGATATAACGGAACTCAGGAAATCCTTATGCGTGACACCAAAGAGCATTTTGATTCATTGATATACAACTGGAAAGTCTCAGGTATCGACACCGGTCAGTATTCGCTCTATATGTTCGGATATTTTGATAACGGAGTCATGCTTGATTCTGTCCGGTTCCATATCGAATCAGTCTTTGCTCAGGGCTGGCCAAAATCAATTGGTACTAAAACAACGCTTTCGCCGATTGTTGATGATATAGATAATGATAACTTAAAAGAACTAATCGTCCCCTCAGCAGATGGATTGTATGCTTTTGATGCATACGGAAATCTGAAACCCGGTTTCCCGACTCTGGCAGGTAAAGATCTCCGTTCTATGCCCGCTATATACGATGTAGACCGAGACGGCAGTAATGATATAATAATTACCGATGACTCAGCTCTTTATGTTATAAACGGCTCAGGAGAACTTCTTTCAGGATGGCCACAGTATTGCAAAACAGGGGGGATAGGTCTCGGATACGGATATCCAAACCCGACCGTTGTTCAGTTGGGAATCGAAGAGGACTCAGCAATTGCATTCGTAAATACTATTGGCCAGATCATGGCGTACGAGTTTAATGGCGATTCTTATTTCTATTCGCTTCAGGGTATCTTTTCGGATTTTAATCCGAGAGCGGCTGCATTTTCTTCAAACAGCAAAGTTTCTCCGTATATCACTTCCCTCGATATTGATCAAAATGGCTTGAACGAAGTTCTCGCTTCCTACTCTTCAGCAGCTCCTTACAGTGGTGTTGGATTATTCGAGGGACGTACCGGACTACCGCTAATGGATGAAACTGACCCGATTATTATCAGAGAATCTCAGGTTTTTGGTACAGCATTAACAGATCTGGACAATGATTCTTATATGGAGATAATAACTCTTGCTGAAGATACAAACAGGATTATGAGTCTTAAAGTGAAAACACATCTCTATGACGACTACGGAGCGTTTCCTATTCAATTCCCTGAGCTCGATAGTTGGTTTTTAGCTTCGCCGATAACTCTTGCCGATCTCAATCTTGATGGCGTTGCTGAAATAATGTTCACTGCATTCTCTTTTGATTTCAGCTATCTTTATATTCTGAACGCTGACGGCTCTGCATATTCTCAGATTGAAGGCTTACCGTATGGAGTTGCATTTGTTGATGAAACCGTTTTTGGTATTCCAGTTGCCGCCAATCTTGTCGGTGATGCTAATCCGGAAATTGTCTTCCGTTCCGGATATCTGCTTCCCGGCACCGGTCCCGAACAAGTATATATGTTCAGCAATAGTTTAGAACCTATCGAAGGCTGGCCGATTACAACACCGGCTGTCTCAACAAGAGTATTCTCAACTCAGTTTGCTCCACTTATTGATGATCTTGATTCTGATGGACTTGTCGAAATGGTTCTCTTCTCGGATAATTCTGATGTCTTAGTTTGGGATTTTAATACATCCTATGATAACGGAAATAACAAAGTACGTTATCTCGGAGACAATTTAAACTCAAATACTTTTGACTTCCGGGGAATTACTACCGATATCAACGACCTCGATAACCAGTCATTACCACAGTCGTTTACACTTAATCAGAATTATCCTAATCCGTTTAATCCAACTACAATAATTTCATTTGAAATTCCAAGAAAATCAGAAACAGCTTTACATGTTTATAATATCCTTGGACAGAAAGTTACCACAATTGTTGATGGTGAATTGTCAGCCGGACATTATAGTTATGAGTTTGATGCCTCCGATTTTGCATCAGGGATGTATTTTTATTCATTGCAGACAGAAGAATATGAAGAAACCAAAAAGATGGTGTTGATTAAATGAAGAAATTATCTGTTCTCATTCTGCTCATAATAATCATTCCGGTCGTTTCACACGCTGTAATTGATTATCCTGATCAGACTCTTTTGTCTACATCAGTCGGAGTTATTGAACTCTCTTCTGGTTATATGGTATCGGCATCTATCGGCGGTATCTCTGTGTATGAATTTGATGAGATGATTACGAAATTTAAATTTGTTAACAGGTTTTACTTTGATATAGATCCGGTCAGTATGAAAATCTCAGATACACTCCTGATTGTCCATGACTTTGATAACTCTCTCTATTATTATTCGATTAACAACCTTCCTGAGATAAGCTACTTAGGTAATATAGACCTGAATAAAACATTTGCTGATTTTGAAATCGTTGATAATTCATTGTATATTTCAAGATATTTTGAAGGTGTTGAACAGTATGACATATCAGACATTACCAATCCTCAGTTTGCTGATTCAAGTATGAAAGGTATCTTAGTTACCCAGCTTGAACATGATAACGATTATCTATATGTCATGGATGAATATAACGGGCTTTTAAGGTATAGCTTTGAAGATAACAGCTTCGGAACATTTCTTGATTATCTGTTTGTCCCTTTTAGAGCATTTGGTTTTGAACCGGTCGATTCACTTTTTTACCTGAAACTATCAGGCGGAGGAGTCATGGTTGGTGATTTCAATCAACCGCACACCGCCCAAATTATCGATTCGATTCCATACCTACCGGAAATATCTGATATTTATTCTACCGACTCAATGCTCTATTTTATGACTCAGCGTGAGTCATTTTTAATCCAAAAAAATAACCTGAACGAAGCAACCAGTTTTGATATATCACTATCAAGTCCAATCGGTACTGTTTTTAAATATCAAACTGATGAATATCTGCTGCTGCCTAATTTAAACGGTGGTCTTGCACTATATGACCTTTCGACAGCTTTTGATGCAAATGAGGGGCTTTCATATAATGGTAAAATCAATGACATGTATATATACAACTCTTCACTTTTTGTAAGTAATTCTGAAGAACCGATTCAGAATTATAATATTTCTGAAAATGGAGAGATCACCTACAACTATACAATATATCCCCAGGTATATCCCGTAAGTTATCTCCAGAACAACGGTGACACTTTGTTTGGAGTACTTCCGGATATCGATAAAGTAGCCCTGATGATAAACAGCACTATGCCGGAATCAGTATTTATCGAAAATACTATTACATATACAGCATCATCTATCACCGATTTTCATTATTCAGGTACACAGATCTATGATTATTCTTTACTATTCTTGGAACAGACGTCAGCTATCAACCTGATTCTGATATCCGACTCTGGTTATTTTGAGACCGGTCCCCAATGGAATGCCGCCGCTCCCTTTACTTCGTTTGTATTTAAGGATTCAATAGGTTATATGACAGATACAAAAAGGGAATGTTCCATAGTGCGGGTAAACTCAGATTTTAGTCGAACCTTGATAAATTCCTTCTCCTTGTCAGATAAAGCTGAAGCATCAATAATCAAAGGTGACACCTTATACCTCTTCAGTGAAGATAAAATGTTTGTCATTGATATTACCGACCCATATACCGCTTCTATTGATACATCGATTTCAACCCCTCTTCCGGTTACCGATGCGTTAGTTGTTGGCGATTTTATCTATACTGTCGGATACGAAGGGCTTTCCGTTTTTGATATCTCGACTGGTTCTCCGGAGATTTATGAATACGGTGGCCTGCCGGGTACAACTATTGAAGCTGATTCAAACCTGATAGCTGTCATAGATGAAAATAATCTTATGATATATAATTACGCGTTACCATTTACAAATAATCCGGGTGATGATAAAACACAAGCTGACAATCAGAATCTCCTTACCCAAAATTATCCGAACCCGTTCAATCTCGAAACAACTATCTCATTCCGACTCCCGCAAGCAGGGAAGGTCTCAGTCTCAGTTTTCAATATTCTTGGTCAGGAAGTCAGGAATCTCGTTTCAGAATACAAAGAAGCAGGTGTTCACACTATTTCATGGGATGGTAAAAATAAGTCAGGTTCCGATGTTGCCAGCGGAATGTATCTGTATAAACTAAAAACGGATGATTATCTCGAAACGAAAAAGATGTTACTGATCAAGTAACTCTATCAACTTATCTTTGATTTCCAACTCACGTAAATCGACCTTGTAAACTGTACCACGGTTTTGTGCATCATTGAGCTGTTCACTATCTGAAAATCCGGTTGGGTCAGCAACTATAGCCTGAACTTCAGAATAAGCTGTCGGGATGTAAATTCCCGTTAAAATATGATCCCAGCTTTGCGCCTGTGCCGGTAAGGAATGATTTGCTTTTCCTTCAAGACGGAAGGTATAAGTCCCTTTTTGTTTATAATAAACTCTTGTTACCATAATCGGAAAATAATTTGTCCCCGAGTTGACATACCCAGATAACCCTGCTATCTGGTAATAAGGGAATGCTGTCGATCCCCCTTCAGTCTCATCAATTTGAACAACAGCAGAATTTGCTCCGGTTGTTCCCGATAAAAGCAGATAACATTTCCCATAAAGCAGAATATATCCATTGTCCGGAATAGTCATCGTAAAATCAGTTAAATCGGTCATCTCACCGGTTGTCAAAGTAACAAGGTTTATATCAACTGAATAATTGATACCCGGTTCATCAAGTATCTCATCAGCGTTGATTGCCGAATCAGGAAGCATCACAGCTGAATCAGCAGGAAGATTCTGCATTTTTATATACGCTTCACCCAGAGTATCAAAAATTGTAAATACTCCGTTCTCCTGAGTAGAAATACTCGGTAAGCCGTTTTGTCTCACATCCAGATTGCCGGCAGAAAATGCATATGGTGCTGCACTCAGTAAAACCCGGGGAAGTATCGAATTTCCATCAACCTTGACCTCAAGGTAAACTAACTCATTATCAGAAAATAATGATGTAGAAAGGTCATTAACAGAGCCGATATTATGCGAAAAGAGACCGTTGTTGGTTTCCAGGTCAGTTGATTCCGCCCAGAGAATTGAACCGGCAGAAGATTGATCATAGAGTAAAAACTCAAATGGATAAACAGCATCGGTCGCAGGTGTTCCATCGGGATTGCTAAGCTGTCCCTGGTAACTGATAACTTTTGCTCCGGCAAACAGCTCAGCGGCAGCAAATAGGAAGATAATGGTTAGTATACAGATTTTTCTCATAAATTATATATCGGCAAGTACATCGCTTTCGTTCAATATCGCAAAAATCTGAGATTTAGCAATAGATATTACCTAAAAACCACTCTTAAATGAATTGCCAAATCAAAAATAGTTGATTATGTTCACTTTTTACTTATACGCAGATATGTATGGCAGGATGTAAATATGAATAAAGAATTTGACTCAATACAGAATTACGAAGATACAAAAAACGCAATAAACTATGTCGAATTTGAAAAAGCGACCAAAGCCGATTACCAAAGAATCGGTTTTAAATGCGGTCTTGAAATTCACCAGCAGCTAAAGACCGAAAAGAAACTTTTCTGCAGATGTCCCGCTTCGGTTTTTCAGGCACCTGATGATTATGACGCTGAAATTATCCGGCATATGCGCCCGACACTCTCAGAACTCGGTGAGTATGACGGCACTGCCCTGATGGAATTTAAAACCCGTAAAAATATCACGTACCGGATAAAAAATGAAACAGCTTGTACCTACGAAATAGATGACACCCCGCCGTTCCGCATTAACAAACAGGCTCTCGGAATTGCTATAAAAATTTCACTCCTTTGTAAACAGAATATCGTTGGCGAACTTCATATTATTCGCAAGCAGTATCTCGATGGTTCCATTCCAACCGGATTCCAGCGCACCGGCATCGTCGGTATCGAGGGAGAGATACCGTTGAGAGATAAGACAGTCCATCTGATTCAGCTTTCCATCGAAGAAGACTCCTGCCGCGAAGTCTCTGATATAGGACATGAACGTATCTATCGTACAGACCGGCTTGGTATGCCTCTCATAGAAGCGGTCACTTATCCGGAACTTCTCACGCCGGCCGAAGCTGCCGAAGCTGCACATTATCTTCGGTTCCTTTTCCGTTCAACCGGGGAAGTCTGCACCGGTATGGGTGCCTCACGCGAAGATGTCAATGTTTCCGCTGAAGGTGGTACAAGAGTTGAAATTAAAGGCGTCGCGCATATTAAATGGATTCCAAAACTGACCCACATTGAAGCATACCGTCAGGTTGCTCTTTTGAAAATAAAAGATGAACTGAACAACCGCATCTCCAAACCTTCCAACTGGAACATAAATTCAGCAGAACTTGATTCCACAGAACTCAACTCCTCTATAGGTTTTGTTCGTAAAGCAAAAGAAGAAAATAAAAAACTTATAGCTGTCAATCTTCCCGATTTTAAATCAATCCTCTCGCATTTCACTCAACCGGGAAAAACATTTGCCAACGAAATCTCCGACCGTCTCAAAGTAATCGCCTGCCTCGAACATCCGAACATGCTTACCTCAGAGATGCCGAGAAATGAATTTTTCTTTGCCGATGGGGAATATGTTAAAAAATCTCTCAACGCATCAAATAACGATGCACAGATAATTTTCTGGACCGATGAATATGACCGTAAAACAGCTCTCGAAACAATAGAAGAGCGCTGCCGCATGGCATTTGAAGGTGTCCCGAACGAAACCCGTAAAGGACTACCTGATGGTACAACTATCTTCGAACGCGTCCTTCCCGGAGCCGACAGGATGTACCCTGACACCGACTCGGCACCAATTGCTATCGAACAAAGCTGGATAGATGATCTGAAAAATGAACTTCCACCCGATGTCTCGGAGGAAAAGAAACAGCTGTCCGAATGGAAAGTCCCCGAATCAAGCTGGACATATCTTTTGAAAAATAACTTAATGCCGTTAATGCGGAAAATTGTTTCTGAAACCGGATTTACTCCTTCGTATGTTTGTAAAATCTTTGCTGAAAATTTAAAACACCTCCAGGGACAGACCGAACCATCCGGTGATTTTACATATAGCAAAGTCCTCGGATTGTTCCGCTTCATCAAAGAGCAGAATCTTGTCCCTGAAATTGCTGAAGTGATGCTTGAGGAACTATACAAACATCCGAATATTCTCTTTGATTCACTTTTGGAGATGATTAACTTCAAAAAACGGAACGAAGAAAAAATTAAATCTTACATTCCGCTCTTAAAAGAGAAGTTTGAACAGATATGTACCTCAAAAGAGCCCGATGCAAACTTTCACTGGATTATGGGGCAGATAAGACCAAAAGCAATCGGTAATCTTCCGCTTTCTGAAGTCGCTCTTATTGTAAAGGAGGCACTCTAATGGCTGATCTATTCAAAGGTTACAAAGGTAAAGCATTAGAACTGCTGAAAAAATATAAAATCCGAGTCTGGTCGGATACAACCGTCAAAACAACCCGTGGTGAATTCAAAGGAGTCATTCTTCCCAGAGCTGAAAATGATGATGACCTCCATATCGTTCTCAAAATGATTACCGGATACAACGTTGGTATCGCTGTTGAAACCGTTACCGATATGACCGAGGAAGGTTACAAAGAAGCTAACTATAAAATCCCTGAAAAAGAATTTCCCTTCTCACCGGAAAAACCGAATGTCAAGCTGTTTGGAACCGGGGGAACTATCGCATCCCGGCTAGATTACCGTACCGGTGCAGTCATTCCGGCATTCTCTCCGGGAGAACTTTATGGTGCTGTTCCGGAACTTGCCGACATCTGCAACATGACTACCGAAAAACTGTTTGCTGTCTTCTCAGAAAACATGGGACCGCAACAATACATCACTCTTGCCAAATCTATCGGCAAAGAGATTGAAAAAGGAATCGATGGCATCGTCATCGGTCACGGAACCGACACCATGCATCATACTGCTGCAGCCTTATCGTTTATGATTCAAGATTCCCCGGTACCAATCGTCATGGTCGGCTCACAGCGTTCTTCCGACAGACCTTCTTCCGATGCTGCCTTAAACTTAATCCACGCCACCAAAGCTGCCGCTGAGTCAGACATCGCTGAAGTCATGGTCTGTATGTTCGGACCAACATCCGATGAATACGGACTGCTTCATTCAGGTTGCCGTGTCCGCAAGATGCACTCCTCATACCGTTCGACATTCAGAACTTTAGGAGATATCCCGATAGCGACAATAGATAAAGATAATATCACACCTCTGAAAACAAATTATAAACCACGCCGCAAAGATAAAAACGTCCGGATACTTCCATACTTCGAAGAAAAAGTTGCTATCGTATATTATTATCCGAACATGCAGCCGGATATTATCGACTCACTCGTTGATAACGGTTATCGAGGAATCGTCATCGCCGGGACCGGTCTGGGACATATCAATAAACCGGTTTATCCGGCAATCCAGCGTGCTGCTGAAAAAGGTGTCGCTATCTACATGACCGTTCAGACCCTCTGGGGTTATGTGCACATGTTCGTTTATGACACCGGTCGTGACCTGATGAATATGGGCATCGTTCCGGGTGAAAACATGCTCCCCGAGGTTGCTTATGTCAAACTCGGCTGGGCGTTGGGACAGACCGAAGATTTGGATGAAGTCAAACGACTGATGCTGACTCCGATATATGATGAAATCACCGAACGGGAACCATACAACGGCTATCTCGTCTTCCAGGGTGGTATCCCTGAGATGGAACAATTCCTCAAACGAATCCATAAATAAAAAGTCCACTTCGACTCCGCTCAGTGTGACTTTTTAAACAATGTCATTCCTGACTTGCTCAGGAATCCAGTTTCAATTAAGTCTCAAAAGTGCGCAAGGCGGACATCCCTGTCTGCCGGTAAATGTCGGGTTTCTCGACATTGAACTCTGTCGAGTTCAATACAACGGAACCCGACCTACAAAGTTGCATAGTTTCGTCAGTTCCTGTCTCCGCTATGCGGGGATGTGAACTGACGATTATGTACTGTGTCAGGTGACAATACACCGTTGGTGAATCAGCACCTGATAAAACTTTTAAAAGTTATAAGCGAACCCCTCTCCTGCGAAGGCAGGAGTCTCATATTAAGTATTACAGATTGTCGGGTTCTTCGCTCGCTATCGCTTACTCCGGGAACCCGACCTACGAAGTTGCATAGTTTCGTCAGTTCCTGTCTCCGCGGTGCGGGGATGTGAACTGACGATTCAGTAATGTGTCAGGTGACAATCCCCCTTCGGTGAATCAGAACCTGACACAACTTTTACAAGTTATAAGCGAACCCCTCTCCTGCGAAGGCAGGAGTCTCATATAAAATATTACAGATTGTCGGGTTCTTCGCTCGCTGTCGCTTACTCAGGGAACCCGACCTACAAGCTGACAGCGCAGGGAGGGGCAGACGAGGGCGTCTGCCGCCCACGAAACCCGACCTCCATGACCTCCTTACCCGCGCAGGCGGGTATCCAGTATTTAATACTTACAGAACGGTTATAACCCGTGTGGCAAATTACAATTGCAAAACCTGCGTTATTGAATCAATATGACGGGTTGAAATGGGTTTGTTTCGTTCATTTAGGGTCTGAAATCTGCCTGTTTCTCTGCTGTTTAAAATGTTATCACACTCAATATCAGATAGTTACAAATTAATGGCTTTGAAAAAAATGGGTTTGTTTTTATTTTTCCTATCAGAAGTTGTAGTTTTTTTGTTTTGCATGTTGTCTCTCATTTACATTTTCGATAGAGAGTGTTGAAGAGATGAATAGCAGAAAAGATGTAGATAATTTGTAATCTATAAAAGTGAAGCATACAAGGGGTTACTAATCCCACCGCAAGCGGTGGGGCACCTAATAATTAATTAAATGCTAAATTGATTTGTTCGTCAATATTCTATATTATAAGAATAATATCTGCTTAGTTTAATAATAGGGCACTATGCGAGGAAAATATCTAATATTATCTGTAATGGTTTTTGTACTTATTTATTTTGAGTTACAAATAAGCGCTAGAACGTTAGATTTAAGCTGTAATGCAGTTCATGATGTAGGTAAATTAGTTTTAAAAACAAATACAGCTACTTTTTTGGGGGGTAATAATACAATTTTTGGGATATCTGAAGAAGAAAGAGTAAATTGTTTAACCACTAAAAAAGTGTTTGAGTATGGTGCAGAATATCCTAAACAATCACGCATAGCATGTTTAAATTATGGAGGTCTGGTGATTGGTGGTATTATTGATAACGATACATTGATGTCTCGCTTTTATTATTATAGAACATTTCCAAAGGAGTATCGTTCCGTTCTGGAGCCTGCTAGTAACAATTATGAGAATGCAATCTCCGAACAAGACTTTATATCTATCTATCAAGATAATATTGATACTCTCTCGCAGTATTACGATTTCTCAAATTTTGGATGGAAGTCACTTAACATAGAAGTTACAAAAAAATCTTATGCCTGGTCATATGAATATACAGAAGATTTTGTTTTGTTTGATATTGAGATAAAAAATATTGGTGTTGATATAATTAGAGAGGTATATGTTGGAATAGGTATAAGTTTTGCTGTTGGGTATTATACCGGGAATAACATCATTATTGATGATGACATAGGTGGTTTGTATAACGTAAATCAGCTACAAAATGATTGTGCAAACGAAGTTGGTAACATAGAAATTCTTTGGGGAGCTGATAACGATGGAGACCCCATTGACGGTGAGTTTACAAATACATTGACACACTTTGAAGGTGATTTAATCAAGTCAGCAACAATAGTATCTGGTATTTGTTTTCTGGATAATTTAGATGAACGATATAAAGGACAAATAAAAAAATCATTTAATTGGTGGACTACCGAATACACACCTCAATCAAAACAAAGTTATAGAGAATTACTGTTTGATCTACCTAGTACAAGAGAGGATTACTATCATGAGTTATCGAATGGTGAAATTGACTATGATCAAATATATACATCAAAGATTACTCAATATGATCCAAGCTGGGTGTATCCCGACCAAGAACATAGTGATGATATTTCAGATGGATTTTCAGATGCAGCATATTTATTATCCATCGGTCCGTATGATCTTCCACCCGGTGCAACGGTGTCGATTCCGTTTGCATATGTCGCGGGGGAAGATTTTCATACCAACCCGAACAATATAGATTATCTTCCACATAGCCCTCAAACATATTACAAAAATTTAGATTTTTCTGATATAGCCAAAAATGCGATGTGGGCAAGGTGGATATATGATAATCCCGGTGTTGATACCGATGGAGATGGAGACTCAGGTCGTTATGTTGAGTGTAACGGTGAACGAATCTGGGTTGAAGGAGATGGTATCCCCGATTGGAAAGCAGCCGGTCCTCCTCCGGCACCGTATTTCTGGCTGACCCAACAGGAGGATGCGATACATGTGCGGTTTAACGGTTCTCGGTCTGAAACTGAAAAAGATATTTTTACCAAGATAGTTGATTTTGAAGGGTACAATATTTATTTCGGAAGAGATGACCGGGAAGCATCGTTATCTCTTGTAGCATCGTATGATTTAGTAAATTATGATAAATATGTTTGGCATCCGGAACTTGATGAAGGCGGGAAATATATTGTTGAAGATATCCCATATTCATTAGACTCTTTAAAATGTCTGTATAGTAACGGCTGTGATGATTCTTTGTTTGACCCAACGAGATTTACAGCGGTTGCACCGCTGGTAACATCCGATTCTATATTCTATTTTACAAAACATCATAACAATGCTTTGTTCTCTGCGATATCCAAAGTCTACCCAAATGCTAGAGACCCAAGATTTGTTCCGGAAGATTCATTGATTGATGATGACTTTACTGAGGAAGGATTTTACAAATATTTTGAATATGAGTTTACGATTGATAATCTTTTGCCAACAGTTGAGTATTGGGTAAACATTACCGCTTTTGATTTCGGGTCGCCTAAATCAGGACTTCAGGCATTAGAAACATCGAAGACGGTTGGTTTACAGATGGCGTATCCGCTTAGTCATGAGGAAGTAGTTGATAACGGAAATGAAATTTTTGTTTATCCAAATCCGTATCGGATAGATGCAAATTATCGGGGAAAATCCTTTGAAGGGATTGGTGAAGAAGATCGTCATGTTGACCGGGTGCGTAAAATTAATTTTGCCAACCTTCCTCCGAAGTGTGAGATTAAGATATTTTCATTGGATGGAGACCTTATAAGGCATTTACATCATGATGTCCCTGCATCAGACCCGACCTATACGCATCATACGTGGGATTTGATTACGCGGAATACGCAGTTGATTGTCAGCGGGATGTATTACTGGACG
>QQUK01000144.1 GCA_008501655.1 Calditrichota bacterium | reverse complement strand
TGAGTCCCAGTTAGTATAGGTAAAAGCTTCACCGGTGTTCCATCCGTTTGTTGTTTTACCTCCAAGATAAAATTCATCAGCAATACCACCGCCGGTAACAGCTGATAATATATTATCCTCAATAAACTGATTCTCTTCGAAGGATGTGATGGAAACCATGGTACCCGTTTCTCCGCTGAGATCAAGAGTACCGGCTTGAGTTTCATGTTCGTTCCAGGGTTGGACAACGGCAAGGACTCCGTACCAATGATCGTTACCTCCTGCGGCAACGGTCCACTGTACCAGGTTGATAAGTGAGTCCTGAGGATTAAACGCTATCGGGTCAAATTCAACAATCGCCCAGAGCTGATGGATCGATCCATGTCCGGCTGTATCTTTAGGAACATCGTTCCAAAGACCGGTTTTACCGGATGATGCACCCCAAATAGCTAAACCGCTCCCATCACCACTCGGTTCGCCGGAAGCCCAGTTTGTATCACTAAAAAGATTACCATCAAACCAGCGCCAGCCTAAAGAGTCATGACCACCAATATAAAATTCATCGGCAACTGATGGCTGGTCTGTATTACCGGCAAGAATATTATCAACAATAAACTGATGCTCAGGTGCCGATGTTATTGAGACCAAATATCCTGTTTGTCCTGCTAAACTAAATGATTCTGCAATGGCCCGTTGTTCTACCCACGGTTTCGCGAGTGGAATAATTCCATACCAGTGATCATTGCCGCCTTCAGACGATTTCCATTGCACAAGATTTTTCAATGAATCTGAAGGGATAGCATAGGCTGATATTGAAAAAATGAAAATAATGGTAGATATAATTAAAACTCTGAATAAAGAGAATTGTGTTTTTTTAGTACTCATGTATCTCCCCTTAAAGTTTCGTAACACGTTTTAATAGTTTTCTTATTTTAAAGATAGAAAATTAGACTTACCTGTCAAGTTAATTCATTTTTGAAAAGATGTGCGATAGATAAAGAAGTATTGAGAATTATATTCCGCTCTTACCATAATTTGGTAAAAGGCGGGCGCTCGGGTCGGTGACATTGCAATTCTGCCAGTTTTTATTCGGCATCCAGAAGTCTGTTATCAGGTGAGCCATATTCGGATAGAGTTCCTCAAAGATTTCCCGGTACATAAGAGACTCTTTAGAAACAGGAGGAGTTTTGGTGAATTTTGTCTGTGCATTTTTTAAATCTTTGTCGGAAAAAAGAATCTCAGCGAGGTCCTTAAGGGAGTCAGCAAGAGAATGACCGACCGCATCGGAAAAAGCTGCTTTTTCCCGGTAGAGAATATGATGAGGAAGGTAGTTATCAAAATCAAAAGCTTTGCGAAGAAGATATTTTCCGGTGCCGGATTTGTTCATTTTCATCTCCGGATTGATAGCCATGATATACTGTACAAAATCTGTATCGGAAAAAGGAACCCGTGCCTCGAGGGCATGAGCCGAGATACAACGGTCGGCGCGGAGGACATCGTACATGTACAGTTCACGGATTCGTTTTACGGCTTCTTTCTGAAATTCCGAAGCATCCGGAGCAAAATCGGTATATTTATAACCGAACAGTTCGTCGGATACTTCACCGGTTAAGAGGACTTTGATATCGGTATGCTCGTGGATGTATTTGCAGACGAGGAACATTCCAATCGATGCCCTTATTGTGGTGATGTCGTATGACTCAAGATGGTAGATGACATCATAGAGGGCATCTTTGACCATCTCTTTCGTAATAATAACATCGGTATGGTCTGAGCCGATATGTTCGGCAACATCGCGGGCATATGTTAAGTCAATCGCATCGGTGTCCATGCCTACAGCAAATGTTTTGATTGGTCTTTTCGAATATTGTTGACCGATGGCACAGACTAATGATGAGTCCAATCCACCGCTTAAAAGAAACCCGAAAGGAGCATCGGATACCATCCGTTTCTGGACAGCTTTGACAAGTTTATCATGAATCTGTGTACAAACTTCGGATTCATCATGTTTATGAAATGTATTCGTTTCAGCTATATCAAGATAGGAAACAAATTTTTCACCGTCATATACATGACCGGGAGGGAAGGGGAAGACTTTGGTGCAGTACTCAGCGATAGCTTTTGCTTCGGAGGCAAATATCATCTTATCTTCAAAATAGGAGTATCCGTAGAAAAGAGGTCGGATACCAATCGGGTCACGGGCAGCGACAAACTTTTTCATTTTAGCATCCCATAACACAAAAGCATACTCAGCATCGAGCATTTTTGCAGTTTCCATAAGACCGTATTGCTGGTACAGAGGGAGAAGGACTTCACAGTCCGACTCGGAGGCATACTGGTATGTCGTTTTTGCTTTTAATTCCTTGTAGTTGTAAATCTCACCATTGCAGACGACCATGTTACCGGATGGTGTATCAATAAACGGCTGGTCGCCATCGGGGGATAAATCCATTATGCGGAGGCGGTGGAAAGCGATGATTCCTTTATGATTATTATGTATTTTAAGGGAGTCAGGACCTCTATGCATCAGTTTTTCGAGCTGTTTTTTGAAATCTGTTAGTTTTGAACTGTCGCCGGTGTAAACAAATATGCCGCACATAATGATAAATCTCCATCAAAAGTTGATAATAAGTATCAATATAATACTGTATGTCGTCTATTTATAAAAGATTATTATTGACATGATTATATTAATACGATATTGTTATGATATATGTTGATTATGAGATAAATTAATAATAAAGAGGTCTAAATTTGTCCGAAAAGTACCAAATTGATAGCATCGATGAGCAGATTTTAGAGTATTTAAAAGCTGATGCACGGATGCCGTACACCGAGATCGCTAAAAAGCTGCTCCTGTCCGGCGGGACGATTCACCAGCGGATCAATAAAATGACCGATGCCGGGATTATCAAAGGGAGCAAACTTATTGTCGATTACAAAAAACTCGGATACGATGTCACGACCCTTTTGGGGATTTATCTGCAGTCGGCAAAAGACCTGACTATGGTGGTGGAGAGGTTGCAGGAGATGAATGAAGTTGTCGAGGTCTATTACACAACAGGAAGTTATGCTCTGTTTATAAAAACCAAAACCAAAACGACTGAGGACTATTATCAGTTTTTACGGAATAAGCTGCAGACGATTCCTGAGATACAGTCGACGGAGTCATTTATCTGTCTGCACCAACCGGTTGATAGGGAGATATCTTTAACGGAGTTGAAGTATTAGCGAGCACTGTCAGGAGGCACGCCTCCTGACCTACGAGTCTGTAAGTATACATATTGAAGGCGCGGTCACGTGACCGCGCCTTCAAGGCAGGATCATAAGGATTCTGCACTACATCTATTTAAGGTAGTGGGGAATACAATAAGAATTAATGTAAACAATTTGAGGATTTTATGAAAATCATGATTAATATAATTCTTCTCTTTGCATTATTTGTTTCTATAGCTAGTGCAGAAGATGAGGAAACCAATTGTATCACTGTACCTTACAATCTCTATAAACTAATGGAAGAAAATGGGTATTCACAAATTGATAATTTTTATCTAGGTAGCGGTGGTACACTCTGGTCGACAGACCCACCATTTGTTTGGGGTGTAGATACAAGTTTGCATAAAATGCAATCAGTAGCATTTTGGGCAAAAAGTAAAAGTGAGGAAGATGGGTATCATGTCTTATTGATTGCAAAAAGTAAACTCCCTTATCATACACTAAAGATTGTAGATACAATAAGTACGAGTTATTGTGGCGGTTTATCTTTGGTAACTGATACAAACTATGCACTTGCTGATTTTTCAGAATTTGATAAACCACTAACAGATTCAGGTTTTACCAATGGTGTAGTAATTAAAAGCGAAGCTGAATCTTATACGATGTATTATTACAAACACAATGAACGTTGGGTAATAAAGATAGAATCGGATATATATTAAGTTTCAGAGTCAGGAGGCACGCCTCCTGACCTACATTTAATGTAGATATGAATTTTGCAGGCGCGGTCACGTGACCGCGCCTGCAAGGCAGGATCTTAGGATTCTGCCCTATATCTTATCCAAACTCATCATCAGAAAACCACAAAATGCGGCATTACTCGGAGAGAGTGATTTATTTGACTTAGATACTAACTCCTTGATAATTTTCCGGTACTCTTTGTAAAATTCCCAGGTCGGAGTCGGGTGGTATTTCAAGGGAAGCTCAAGTTTTTCAATAATCAGTTTGGTCGTGGTCGGTTTAACAAAAACTTCTTTTTGGGGACGATAGTATGACTGCACAACAGATACAAGCGACCACTTGGCAAGTTTGTATTCTTTAAGATGTTCAACAAGAGATTCAAATCCGAATTTTTCTTTCCCATGCAGAATATTATAATACGATTCTACCATTCGCATTTTTTCCGTTTTATGGAATCCGTTTACAGCATCTCTGAATTTTGGTTTTTCAAAAAGAGAAACAAGGGTCGACCGGGTGACAATTTTAATCAGGTGCGGAATGATCTCATCCGGCTTTTCAAACTTAGCCTTTGCAAGATGTTCTTTGGCGTAGTCACCTACTTTAGCTTTGGTATGTTTTTTAACGACTTCTGCAAGTTTCGGATCATCGAACCCGCCGGGATATTCAGAAAGGAAGTTTTTTTCTGCTTGTTTAAGAACTTTTATATTCATTCTTACTCCATGTGATTCAACTTCATCTTAGAAATAATGATATAGTATATAATGATCATTATTAATTTAATATCACATTCTCAGTAAAAAGACAGAACCGCTAAAGGGTTCTGCCCTACTTTATTTTTTGTTATTAAGCTGATTTAAGTGATGCCATGTCAATACAGAAACGGTATTTGACATCAGATTTCAGTAGTCGTTCGTACGCTTCGTTTACTTTCTGAATAGGGATGACCTCAACATCGGCGGTAATGGAATGTTTACCGCAAAAGTCGAGCATCTCCTGAGTTTCAGGGATACCACCAATCAATGAACCGGAAAAACTTTTCCGCCCGAAGATAAGACCGAAAGATGAAACCGGTATCGGATTGTCCGGAGCACCTACTAAAGTGATATTACCATCTCTTTTTAAGAGAAAGATATACTGGTTGATATCATGATCGGCCGAAACAGTATCAAGAATAAAATCAAATGTCCCCATATATTTTTGCATTTCATCCTGGTTTTTGGAGATGACGACTTCATCAGCGCCAAGTCTTAGGGCATCCTCTTTTTTGTTTGGTGATGTTGTGAAAACGACAACATGGGCACCAAATGCCTTACCGAACTTGACCCCCATGTGTCCTAATCCGCCAAGACCGACAACACCGACTTTCTGTCCTTTTGAAACATTCCAGTGACGCATCGGGGAGTAGGTTGTAATTCCGGCACAAAGAAGTGGAGCGGTACCGGAAAGTTCAAGATTGGCCGGTATATGAAGAACGAAATTTTCATTTACGACGATACTTTCAGAATAACCGCCATAAGTTTGTTTACCGGTATGTTTATCAGGTGAGTTGTATGTAAAAGCGACATTCGGACAATATTGTTCATAACCTGCTTTACATTCAGGACAGGTACCGTCGGAGTCAACCATACAACCGACTCCCGCAAGATCGCCCGGTTTAAATTTTGTTACTTTAGAACCAACCGCGGTTACTTTACCGACCATTTCATGACCGGGTACTATCGGATAAGTTGTCGGGGCAGCAGTCCACTCGTTCCGAACCTGATGAAGATCAGAATGGCAGATTCCACAGTATAGGATTTCTATCTGGACATCGTTATCAGTCGGGTTACGTCGTTCAATAGTAGTTTGATCTAGTCCGGATTCTGCACTTTGTGCTGCGTATGCTTTTGAATTATACATCTTTATCTTTCCTTATGATTGATTTTCGTTCATTGGATTATTTATACAAACATACGATAAGTTAGTTTTCAAGGAAATAGATTTTATGGATATATTTGGTGTTTGTTAGAGATTGAAATGATGAAAAGGCAGGTTCACAGGGATCCTGCCCTACATCATGAATAGTCGTCTATTACTACTCTTTTAAACCAACCGGACCATAAAAGTTCAAAACGTCAACAGTCAATAAACTGTCGCTCAACCATTTTGATTTGGATGCAAAATCGGATATTGTTGCTGTGGTATCTACAGAAAAGATGAATATCGAGTGAGGCGTTTTACCTTCTATGTTCATTCCTTCAGAATCAAAAGGTCCTGCTAACACTATAGATGCAGAGTCGGATAACAAAGCCAACTGTTTATGGAAATAAGTATATATATCATTGAATAGAGGTATATCATTGGAGTTATTCCAGAAGATCGCAGCCTGATATCCTCGCATTTCGACCGGTTCGGTGTATGTCATATTTTTGGAACCTATCCATGGATAGACATCCACAGCAAGACGGTTTTTTTGTACAGCCGGGTCGGTGTCGACAAGTTCCTGAGCCTGCTCAATCGAATCGACTTCATAGATGAATAGACCACGGATTTTATTCGAATTATCTTCATTCCAGAATGGTCCGGCAAGTGCCATCAGACCTTCATCAGCAAGACGTCCGATATTAGCAAGATGAGCTTTTTGAATCTCTGCTGCCTCTTCGTTTGATTGACTCCGTTCAGAACCACTGAGAATCATTCCGAAATAATATGTCTGTGTTTCGGTGAGATGAGCAGGGGTGTTGTCCGGTGTTGTATCTGTTTTACTTTCTTCTTTTTTTCCACATCCG
Source organism: Calditrichota bacterium (assembly GCA_008501655.1). GTDB lineage: Bacteria > Zixibacteria > MSB-5A5 > GN15 > FEB-12 > QQUK01. The sequence goes on along the minus strand of QQUK01000144.1, from coordinate 11,493 downwards.
ATAAAAGTTAAGATGCAAAGTGCGATTATAAGTTTTTTCACTGTTTCCTCTCCGATAAGAATAAGGCAGAACCGCAAACGGGTTCTGCCCTACAAATTAAATTGATTATTAAGATACTAGTTGGTTAACCAAAAATCTCTTGGATAGAGTCTGTATACCGGTTGTTCACCTTCGGTCTGTTTGATGTATTTTTCCAGCGTCTCAAACTGCTCTTCGGGACCAATAAGGAAGAAGTTCCCATCTTCACTTTCAGCAAGCGGTTTTCCATAACCAATCAAAACAGAACCATAGGCATCTTCCATCCGCGATTTAATTTCTGTATAGAAATCTTTTTTAGCGCGGACATCGAGGATATGTTTCCGGTAAGCGGAAACCTCATCAGCTTTGAGTCCGTCGGCAATATCATTTGCCATAGCTTCACCGCGGGCTTCATATCTATCCGGTGCACGGGAAGAACCAAAAACCTGTGCGATGGTGTAGTCAGCAAGCTGCGGATCTTCTTCAGCTTCTTTCAGTTGCTTCACCACAAAACGCATTGTTTCGGCAACATCGGGACAACGTTCGGCATAGTATGTTGCCCTGCCGGTTCGTTCGCTCATACGATAGCCGTTTGAGTAAGCAAGACCGGCTGCCCATGTTTTCATGAACAAACCATGCGGTCCGTATCCGGTGTATAGTTTTCCGGAGAGAGTTTTTAGCATCGCTTCTTCAGATGTATCATACTCTTCTGTGTTTTTAGCAGAAAATATGAGAACACCGTTACGGGTACCGTCAAAAATCAGACCGGCGTAGGTCGGACGGGCATCAAGATTTTCCCGGGATTTGATACGTTTGATAACATTATCAATTGTCGAATATTCCTGCTTTACTGATTTGTTTTCAGAATCAAGCAGAGCAAGGAAATCATTGATTTTATCCATGGAATTATCACGGTCGGTTTTGTTGGATACCATATAGGTTCTGACATTGTCAGACTTCGTAATCAATGACAATATTGATTTAATCTCAGCGAGTGCCTGCTCCGGTTTTTTCATCAGGTCAGTTTTGATTTCATCACAAAGATATGCATAGTCCTCAGCAAGGTTTGCATCAGGAATGTCAGACAAGGAAGCTTTGAGAGTTTTAGTAATCTCTTTGACAATCTTTTCAGCACTTTCATTGTTATCTGAAGATGAGAATGATTCGTAGCTTGCCAAAAATTCGTTTAACTCTTCGCGTGATTTATTCTGACCATTTTCTTTCAGTTCGGTAATCAGGTTCTGAAGGTTCTGCTGTTGTGTTTCCGAACCGGGGTCAGTAAACATCCATTTCATTCTCTGAATCTGATGTGTTTTGGTCAGGAAACTGTTTGTTGAAAGATAGAGCGGGTTGTTCTGGTGACGGTAAGCTTCTGATGGATCCCGGACCCAGTTTTCTTCGGAACTTTTCATTCTGTTTTTATAACTCAGTAATCCCTGATTAATGACATCGCTGATACGATTCAGGTTATCAACCGAAAGGTATGGTGAGTATAAAGATGCTTTCATCCAGTCAATCGAAATCTGCATCTCCTGTATGTCGGAACCTTTTCCTGAGAGGACAAGTTCAACCCGTCCTGTTTCCGGTCCGATGTCATAGCCTGCACCAAACCCGAGGACTTCATTTTTTAATCTCTCCGACATAACATCATACGGGATGATTTCACCTTCTTTGATGACACCGATTGATGTCAGAAAATCGGGGAACAATGGCAGATAGACCAGAAGTGATTCCGGGACGACATTCATATCAAGGGCGATATTAAATTTTGATGAAGTCATATTATCAAATGTAGATGCAACCATTGGAATATTATTATTGAGTGTGAACGAGGTATAGTTTAACTGGTCATCTAATGTCATCGGCGGGTTGTCGATGAATCCGGGGAGGTCGTCATGGGCAGCGAGTGATTCGAGTTCAGCTGTTTTGGCATCAAAAGCTTCTTTGTATTTTGCAATTGCGTCCTGGTCGTCATCAGTATTGAATGTCTGCTTGTAGGAGGCGATATATGCGTTTATACGTTCTTCTTTTTTCTGTTTGTTTTCCTTTAAGATTTTATCACTTGGTACAGTTCCGATTGAATATGGGTCGACCGATAAAAGTTTCCATTGGTCGATTTTATCTTTCCATATGTTTGCATCCGAATCAAGCATCTTTTCAACTTCAGCAAATCGGTTTTTTAGTACCAAAGATTTATTAAATCCGGGTTGACGTTCAACATCAAGAAGAAGGGATACCCAGCCACCGGCTGAACCGCGGCGGAAACCGAACATCGGCGGTGAATTCAGATATTCCTCTATCTGTTTTTTACTGGCAGTCAATTGGCTTTTAATTCTGTTGTTAAACTCTTTAAGTTCATCGGAACCTTTTTTGTAATTTTGTATATCTCTGAGTTCATCAAGAATCATCTTTTTTACAACCGCTAACTTATCAAGAGTAATCGCATCGGAATTGATTCCCCCAAAACCGATATAAGGGGCTATTTCCAAATCCGCATCATAGCTGCCGAAAACATAGCTTCCGCCGATGTCGATTTGTCTTGTTTGTGAATTGATAAACAGATTATAAAGGTTTGAGGTCTGCCCGGATGCAAAACTTGAGAAGAAAAGATCAAAAAGCAGTTCTTCGGAACTTGTCAGGGAAAGCATCGGCGGGTATGAAAACATTATATAACCAGGGTCACTGTTTTTATCAGACGGGTATGTGTTGACAACAGCAGTACCTTCTTCAGCAGGATTCGCCGGTGGGAGATTCTGAACTTTGATAAATCTGTTTTCAAATGGTACCGGTTCGGTATTGCAGTTTTCCAGAACCTGATTCATTGAAATAAGAAATGATTCAAGTTCAACTGTAGAAGGCATTGAAACTATTGAGCCCATATTGTTCAATTGATGGGTCTCTTTGTGGAAAGACCACATATCTGATGGTTCCATTGTCCGCATTACATCAGGGTGACCACCGGAGTTGTTTGTTAAGGGATGGTTTTCTCCGTACATCAAATCGTTCATCTTACCGTATGAGTAGTACCATGGTTTTTCAAAAGAGCTGACCATTTCTGTATAGACGGTTCCTTTTTCGTCAATAGAAAGTTCACCGGTTTCCTGATCGACATTAACGCCGACATGGCAGACTTCCCTGCGTATCTCTTCATCGGTGAAATCAGGATGAAGGAATGCCTGAAGTTTGGCTTCAAAAATTTTATAAAAAGTATCTGCTCCACCGACGGTGTTAAAATGGTAGCAGGTCCTTGTCTGTGCTGTGTAGGCTGTGGAACTTGAAAGGGCCATATCTTCAAGAGCGGCGACATAACGGCCTCGGTTACCTTTACCGAGTAACAGATGTTCGCATGCATGCGGCTCACCTTTTGATGATGACGGTGGGGTTTTAATCCAGAAGAAAGCCTGCGGGACAGATTCTATTTTGAGATAATCGACAATAAACCCGTACTTTTCTGAAATAAATCGGGCACCCATCGGGTTACCGGAACCATTTTCATAAAGTGACACTGTTCGAAATCCGGAAACTACCTGATTTTCCGATAAATCATTTAATGTGACGGCTGAAAATGCGGTAACAGCAAATATACAAGTGAGGCAGATGACATAAGTTGTTATTTTAACCAGTTTCATAACTCATTCCTTATTTATTTAAATTGATAATTGTTATCATAATTTAGTACGTAAATATATGCAATCGGTTTTATCTCTTTTTACCGGTATGAAGATTATTCAATGTATTAACATTGACTAAAGTAGATAATTTAGTATATTTATGACAAGATACTAAAGGACTACTTATTTAAAGAAACCGTCGGAAAAAAATGTAATTCAATGTCAAATAATAGTTTATAAATACTGGAGCAAGTATGAAAAGAATCTTATACGTACTCTGCATTTTATTTGTTTTCAGCCCGGTTTTATTCAGTGCTGATCTATACAAAGTCGATGCAAAAACAAACTTTGAAATTAACTCCTTAAAACAAGTCTCCGGGCACCCTCTTGTCCGTTTACAGGGCGGTTTTCTTATGCTTATTTCTGAATCGAAAGTTGATTTGTTAAATCAGGCGGGTCTTTCGTATCAGTCGATTGCAAAAGATATCAATCTGGAAGAACTGGTGCTTGATACAAGGCTTGATGATGCCAATCTTTTAAAATATCCGTTGGTCTTTCGTGAGCAGGGAATCAAGGTGCTGCAGGTCCCTTTGAATGAACAAGAGGCTGTCGGAATAATGCCTCTTGCTGATAAAAAAATCAGACTTGATTATATGCCAAAATATCAGGTTGATTTTGAAATGCATGCAAAAGCACTTTTGCCTCTTGATTCACTTATAAGTCTTATAAAAGAGGATTCATTAGTATCGTATACAGGAAAACTGCAATCGTATCCACCGCGTGTTGAAGGGAGTTTTGCTAATTATCAATCCCGTGACTGGTTGTCAGCAAAGTTAACTTCTTTTGGATATGACTCTGTTGTCATAGATTCTTTTGTTCATAACAGCAACCAATGTCAAAATGTCCTTGCTTATAAAGTTGGAACACAATTTCCGAATCATTATGTTGTCGTCGGTGCACACCGTGATGCGGTGTCCGGATCCCCGGGAGCTGATGATAACGGTTCGGGAACTGCTGCTGTATTGGAGATCGCCCGTATCCTCGCAGATATCGAAACAGATATGACTTTTGTATTTGCTCTTTTTGATGCTGAAGAAACCGGTCTTAACGGTTCATGGCATTATGCGGATAATGCTTCTGCCAATGGTGATTCAATTGTATATATGCTCAATATGGATATGATTGCAAACTTGCCTAATACAAATCAGGCTAAAGTATACCATGGCAGTGAAACGGAGCTGTCCTCGGTCTGGATAGATCTTGCTGATTCATTAGTAGGCATTACCGGTATTCTTTCCGGCTCATCAGGTGGTTCCGACCATTACCCGTTTGCACAAAATGGCTATGAAGTCTCTTTTATTCATGAGTATATCTTTTCATCGGTCTATCATTCATATCAGGACAGCACTTCCTATATGGATTTTTCATACATGACAAAACTGGTACAGGCATCGCTTGCAACTGCTTATGTTGTCAATGCAACTGCCGGACCGCGACCGTCTTTTGTAATTGATTACCCTAACGGTCTGCCTGATTTCGTTTCACCTGATAATCCGACTGCGTTTGAAATCCAACTCCAGCCAATTTATGGCGGGACACTTATTCCCGGTTCAGAGTATTTATATTATGCAGTTGATGGAGGTCCTTTTACCGGATTACCATTAACAGAATTATCTCCGATGAATTATGAAGCAGCCCTTCCTCAAGTCGATTGTGGTCAAACCATTTCTTATTATATTCAGATAGAAGAAGCAGAAACAGGACTCATTCAGAATCCTGAGATTTCAAACCCGTACACTCTTGCATCAGCAACTACAAAACTTATTGCTTTTGAGGATGATTTTGAAACGGACAAGGGATGGACTATCTCTGGAGGACAATGGGGGAGAGGTGCACCGACCGGCGGCGGGGGACAGTATGGGCATCCCGATCCGTCTTCTGCATACTCGGGTAATTCTGTTTTAGGGTATAATCTAAACGGTGATTACGCTAACGGTATTCCGGAATATTTTGTCACCTCACCATCTTTTGATTGTTCAGATATGGATGTTGTGACCTTACGGTATTACCGGTGGCTTGGCGTCGAACAACCGATTTACGATCATGCTTATATTCGGGTAAGTATGAACGGAGTCAGCTATACAAATGTATGGTCAAACACATCGGAAGTCTCAGATAATGGATGGACTCTGACCGAGATTGATATATCCACACAAGCTGCTCACCAGTCAAATGTGAGTCTCCGTTTTGTTATGGGAACAACGGACGGTGCCTGGCAATTCTGTGGATGGAACATTGATGATCTTGAAATATCGTCGCTGGAATGTGTGCAGATTCAGGATACCGATAATGATGAAATTGCTGATGATATAGATAATTGTCCGACCGTTTATAATCCGGGACAGGAGGATACTGATTTAGATGGTATCGGCGATGCCTGCTGTTGTATAAACTACCGGGGTAATATTGATTATGATGTGAATGATCAGATTGATGTAGCCGATGTTGTTTACTTTGTAGATTATTCATTTGGAATACCATCTGGACCTGCACCTCCTTGTATTGATGAGGCTGATATTGATGCTTCCGGAAGTCTGGATGTTGCTGACATAGTCGAATTGGTTAGCTATATGTTCAGCGGTGGTCCGGCACCAATAAGCTGTCCAAACTAAATATAAAAAAAGGGATTCAATCGAATCCCTTTTTTTATAAACACCAGGTGTGGTATTCTAAAATCTCTTTTATTTGAGGGATATCGGGAAACATAGAAGCATTTTTATCGCGCGGCTGTTTCCGTTTGTCTGAGATTGTCATGCCGTCAATATACAAGGTCGGTGAAGAAACAGGGCTGTCTTTTTCATCAAACTTGGCCAAAACTCCATGTTGTTCGATAAATCCCTTAATATAATCCCGTGCTCTTTTCTGCTTGGGATCTTTGCTTGAAAAAATAAATCCGATCTGCATAATTTACCTCGACAAATGTTTAATCTATTAATGATATCGGCTTGTCGATTAATCAACTATAACTATTAATTTTACGTATTTATTATTTATTAGTTTAAAAAATTCTCAAATCTATATTCTAATTACAACAGTTTTTGTCTTTTAAATTTAATATCTACCGGAATTCAGGGGTCATCTCATCAAAAGTACTCGTTTTACCGGGTGAGGATTAAACTTGACAAAATAGGTTGATATAGTACATTTAAAGTAGTCAAATCAGCGCATATCTTACATCGGAAATAAAAAATCTTATAATACAGTCCGGGACAAAGGAGTTTCATGTTATGAAACAACACTTAGGTAATTCACTGGTAATATTTACATTTGCGGTTATTGCTTTTATCCTATCACCACCAGTAAACGCTGCTGGAGTATTCGGTGACGGGATTGATGGGGATGTGGTCATCTCATCCAGTACGCACCTTACATCAGATAAAGAGTATAACAACCTAACGGTAAATGCCGGAATCACTCTTTACACAAACGGCTTTACAGTGAGAGTAGCTAATACCTTACTTAACAACGGAATCATAACCGACACAGCCTCAGGAGGAAATGGCGGAAATAATGGGAACGGCGGGCTTGGTGGAAGATTTGCATCCGGTCACATTAATCCTCAATCCGGAGGTAGTGGAGCAAATGGCAGCTCTCCTTCTGTTGCTGGTGCCGGGTCAGGAGGTCGCGGCGGCGGTGGTGGCGGCGGCGGCGGTGCTGCCTGGGAAACATTTTCCAATCATTATGCTAACGGCGGTACCGGGGGGAACGGCGGTGATGGTGGTGACGGAGGCGGGTTTGTAGATATATATGCTAATAGTTTTCAAAATAATGGAATTATTCATGCTAATGGTCAACCGGGACAAAACGGGTTTTTTGCCACACAAGGTCAATATGAATCCTGGACGGTTATTTTAGTAGCTGATTACGACCTTGCAGGTGGGGGAGGTGGGGGCGGTGCCGGAGGCTCCGGAGGGAACGGTGGATCTGTTAATATTTATTATGGTTCTATTGCTGCTTCCGGTACTATTACAGCAAACGGAGGGAGCGGTGGAATCGGCCGTCCGGGTGCAAACGGTAGAAATACAAATCATGGGGGTGGAATCAGCGGTACAAATGAAGAGAATGGAGCCAATGGGTTTGGTTCTTTTCCAATAGGCGGAACTGGTGGCAGGGGAGAATACGGTTCTGGACAAAGTAATTCCGGAGGGACCGGTCAGACCGGAAGTACAGGCATTCCCGGTTCAACTTCGTTAGTAGCTGCTACCACATGTTATGTGGATAATGATGCTGACGGTTACGGTGATGCTGCTGACCCGGGTACTCCGGTTATTGGAGCTTGTGGTTCCGGCTTTTCAACTAACAATGATGATTGTCATGACGGAAATGCCTCAATCAATCCGGGTGAAACCGAACTTGTTGCTGATGCAATTGACCAGGATTGTGATGGCGGTGATGTCTGTTATTCTGATAACGACGGTGACGGTTATGGAACAAATACAACCGTACTCTCATTGGATTTAGACTGTAATGATGCTGGTGAGTCTTCGAGTAACTTAGATTGTGATGATGGAAACCCAAATATATATCCAACAGCATCGGAAATTGTTGCTGATGGGATAGATCAGGATTGTGATGGTACTGAAGTCTGCTATCAGGATAACGATGGTGATGGATATGGTTCTTCAGCAACATTACCCTCTTTAGATCTTGATTGTTTTGATTCTGGCGAGTCTGATAATAATTTTGATTGTGATGATGGAAATCCAAATATATATCCAACAGCATCGGAAATTGTTGCTGATGGGATAGATCAGGATTGTGATGGTCAGGAAATCTGTTATCTGGATAATGATGGTGATGGATATGGATCCCCGGCAACGGTTGTATCTGCGGATATTGATTGTTTTGATGCCGGTGAATCAGATAATAGTTTCGATTGTGATGATGGTGATCCTAATGTGTATCCGGGAGCACCGGAAATTGTTGCTGATGGAATAGATCAGGATTGTAATGGTTCCGAAGCATGTTATCTTGACAATGATTTGGATGGCTACGGTTCTTTGATAGTTTTTGCAAGTGTTGATTTAGATTGTATGGATCCGGGTGAATCAGCGGATAATACCGATTGTGATGATTCGGATTCTGGTATATATCCGGGTGCACCGGAAATTCCTGGAAATGGCATTGATGAAGATTGTGACGGTATGGATGCATCCTGCTGTTTTGATGTCCGCGGAAATGTTGACAATGTCCCGTTCCCGGATGTCGCCGGAGTTGGCGGTATTGATATAGCTGATTTAGTTTATTTTGTAGACTATTCATTTTCAGGCGGACCGGCTCCTACCTGTATGGAGGAAGCTGATGTGGACAATTCATCGACTCTTGATATTGCTGATATTGTATATCTTGTCAGTTATATGTTTACAAGCGGACCAGCTCCATTAAATTGTATTTAATTTCATTTGAATAGTTGAAGTTAAAAACTGCCGGTTAATCCGGCAGTTTTTTTATGCAAATTATGCGATTGACAAGCAGTGTTAAAATAGTACCTTTAGCCTCGATATGACAAATATGACCCGTACAGAAAAACTCTTTTTGGAGGCTGCCCGATCATTCAATTCTACTCTGGAATACGAGGAATTGATTGATATCGTCTTAAAACTCGTTTCTAAAGCGGTCGATTGTGAGGCAGCATTGGTGTTTCGGGTTGATCATTCTCATTCGGTTATGCGGATGCGGTATATGGATTGTAAAGACTGCCAAATGCATATCTTTGAAAATGATATCGGTGCTGGTGTTGTAGGTTGGGTTGCTCAGTATAAAACACCGGTTATTATCAATGATGCCCAGAATGATGAAAGAGTTGATAAAAATCTCTGGAAAAATATCGACCTTGAGATAAAATCAATTTTATCAATTCCGTTAATCGGAAAAGGACATATGATCGGGGTTATTGAGGCAATCAATAAGCATAACGGCGGTTTCGATGAATCAGATCAGGATATTTTAGTAGGGTTAGCCAATCAGATTGCCGTTGCGATTGATAACGCCAATCTCTATAGGCAGGCAAAAAAAGAAATCCATGAAAAAGAACTATTAGTCAAGATAAGTGAAGAGCTTTTAAGCTCTCTTTCCTTAAATGAAGTTCTGAAAGTTATCGTTGATTCGTTGAAAGAAGCAATCGAATTTACCGCAGGCGGAGTGTTTATCCTGAATGTCGATAAAGGTGAAATCGATTCTCTCTATACATCGGGTTATGAAAATTGTACGGTAGATCAGATTCATCTGAAATTCGGTCAGGGACTTGTCGGGCATGTCGCCGATATTGGCGAACCGATTATTGTCTCCAATGTCGCGGACAACCCCCACTATATTGATATGCATTGTAATACCAAAAGTGAGATGCTTGTTCCTCTCAAAGTAGACAAACGGGTTATCGGCGTATTTAATATCGAATCAGATAAATTGAATGCATATAGTAATTCAGATTTAAGACTTATGACTGCATTTGCAGCACAGGCGGCTGTATCAATTGAGAGAGCAAAGCTCCATGAACAGCTTGTTGAAAGTAATCGGATTGCTCAGCAGCTTAAGATTGCACGTGATATTCAGATGTCGTTTCTTCCTAAAACAGAGTTGTCAATGCCCGGTTATGATATTACTGGTGAAAATATACCGTCTGATGATGTCGGTGGTGATTATTATGACTTTATCCGTATCGTTGATAACCAGGTCGGCATAGCTATCGGTGATGTCTCCGGAAAAGGGATTCCGGCAGCACTCTTAATGGCCTCTTTTCGAGCTTCGATGATCGCTGAAATCAGAAATAATTATTCAATCCGGATAATCTGTAAAAAAGTAAATAGACTTCTCTATGAATCGATGCAGCCGGGAAATTTTGTTACCGCGGTATATGGAGTCCTCGATTCTAAAAATCATGTCTTCACTTTTGCAAACTGCGGACACAATTTACCCCTGTTGTTTCGGGCTGACGGAACTGTTGAACATCTTTTAGAAGGCGGACCGCTTCTCGGTGTAACCCCTGATGCTGAGTATGAAGAACGCCCGGTGTATATCGGTAAAAATGATATTATTATTTTGTTTACCGATGGTGTTGTTGAAGTTTTCAATGATGATGAAGAAGAGTTCGGTGAAGATCGTTTGATTGAAATTATAAAAGCAAATAAAGAAAAATCCACTACCGATATCAGAGATGCTATCTATATGGCTGTCAAAGAGTTTGCTTCAGACAGTTATACTTTCGATGATTTCACGATGATAGTTCTTAAACGAACTATCTGATAGCTATATCTAAAAACCATACTCATTTGCTATCTTTTCCCTTGTTAAATTATTCACAATATATATATTATGTCAAAGACATAATTATCTATTATAGGGAGTTCCCATGGCATTAAAATCTTATAAACAGTATCTTGAAACGCTTAAATCACTCAAACCAAATATCTATAAATTTGATGAACTTATTGAAGATGTAACTACGCATCCGGCAACGAAAAGAACCGTCGAAGGGCATGGCTGGACGTACAAAGCAGCATTTGATGAACAGTACAAAGACATCCTGACAACCAAATCCCATCTGACCGGAGAACCGATCAGCCGGTATCTTTCTATTATCATGTCACCGGAGGATATGTATGCTAACTCGGATATGAAACGGCTGATGTTTCATCTTACCGGAACATGTACCGGAGGGCGCTGTGCAGGATGGTCTGCATTGAATGCAGTTTTTACAACGACTTTTGAAATTGACCGGGATAACGGCACTGATTACCACAAACGGTTTCTGACCTGGCTTGCTGATGCCCAGGCTCGTGATATAACTATAGCCGGAGCTTTGACC
>QQUK01000181.1 GCA_008501655.1 Calditrichota bacterium | reverse complement strand
ATAAGCATACAGATCAAACGGAATTGTAGTGAAGTCAGCAAAGGAGAATACTCCGCTGCCGCTTGCATCCTGCATCATTTCACTTGCACCACCAGGGAAATCATCCCAGAGTTCGACGGTAGCACCCGGTATCGGGTTGCCTTCCGGATCGACGACATAACCGCAGACATAGTTACCGGAAGTGTCAACAACGATGCCGCCCGGGATGAAGAAGGGACGGACAGATTCGTTTCCGCCACCACAGTCACGATCGTAAAATGGTTCCATATAGAAGTCGAGCGGATAGAATCCGGCTGGAATACCTACTTCAAGGGAGAAGTGTAAATTAGCAAGATTTCCGGAACCAGGTTCCTGTCTGTCAGCTTCAGCCCAGAGTGAACTGAGAATTACAAAACCTGAGTCATTGTCATAACTATCATTGTTAGACATGAGGGTTACTCTGGAGTCTACATAGCTGATTGAGTCGAGAGTTATAAAATCACTATTAAAAGACAGGGAAGTTTCAAATCCCCATAATGTACAGATATTGGCAAAGTCAACCGGTACGGTAACGCGTGCACCCGGTACGGCTGCAACGGTTGCGACTGTGACTGTGTCACCTTCGGTACCCGGTTCACATTCATCAACTAATATTGTAAAATCAAATAACGATGTATCCAAACCGTCTGATACATAGAATGTATGACTGTAAACACCAGCCTGGCTGAAGTTCGGAGCAAAATCTAAATGACCAGTACCATCTCCATTATCGGTGAAGGTCATATTTTCTACCATATTGGTGATATTAAGGAAAAGTTCATCACCGTCAGCATCGGTAGCTTCAAAATTAACTGTTATCGGTGTACATTCGTCGGTTTGGAATAATGAATCAACCGGAGCAACAACAACCGGTGGGTTGTTCGGAGCGTCGGTTATTGTCATTACGACATAGACTGTTTGCGTATTGACAGCTTCAGCTGCAGATATATGGACTGTATCAGTATAGGCACCTGCAGTAAGACCTGACGGACTTGCGATGACAGGGATTGAAACCGGGGCAGTTGCCGGAGTATACCCGCCGAGATCTAACCAGTCTGAAAATTCAACAGCTTCAACGGTCGCATCACCATTTATGGCAGTGACCGAGATAGAAGATGAGTCGGTAAATCCATCTCCGGTGAGGAATTCAAAGAATAGAGTATCAGGAGTTGCTGTGAGAATAATCGGAGCTTCACCAACGGTAATCGAAACTATGATTGTATCAGTTAATTCACCGTCAGTTGCGATAAATGTAACATCGAATGTACCGTCATCGGTTATTTCAGTAGACCACATAAATGACCCGGTGCCGTCACCGTTGTCATCAAAACTTGCAGTACCCGGTAAATTTTCTGCTGAAAGTGTTGGAATTGTTCCATCAGGATCAACAGCACTTACACCAAAGGTAAGCGATTCACCGGCTGTAACAAACTGCGGGTCGACATCAGCTAAGGCCGGAGCCTGATTAACATCGTTAACGGTAATAGCGGCGACCTGGAAAGCAGTGTCGGGTCCGTCTGTTACATAGAAGTTTACATTGTAAACACCAGCTTGATCAAATCCTGGTGTGAAGTTAACATCACCACTATCAGAAACGGTCATACCACTCGGAGTATCAAAAGCTCCATAAAGAAGGAAATCTCCGTCCGGGTCAGTACCGGTGATTGCGAAAGAAAGGAGAACTCCTTCGTCAACGGACTGATTAGAGACGAAATCAAGAGATGGTGATTGATTGACGTTTGAAACTGTAATCGTTACAAGTTGTGAGTCGATATCTGTACCATCGGACGCAAAGAAAGTAACTACATAGGATCCTTCATCATCAAAAGTCGGTGTCCAGTCAAAAGCGCCGGTTCCATCACCATTGTCGGTGAAACTTGCAGTACCCGGTAGCGTGGATGTAGATAAGATCGGAGTTGTGCCGTCAGCGTCCGTAGCTGAGACGTTAATGATTACGTTCTGGTTTTCTTCGATTGTAGTGTCAGCGATAGCTGCTAATACTGGAGGCTGATTAGCGTCGTTTACTGTAATTGTTACGACTTCATTGTCAACGTCAGAGCCGTCTGAGACTTCAAATGTTACATCGTAGTCTCCAGCCTGAGTAAAATCAGGATTAAACGTATAGGTAGCGGTTCCGTCGCCGTTATCAACAAAACTTGCGTTTGTCAGAACAGGAAGCCCGGTAATTGTCAGCGGGTCCCCATCATCGTCGGTTGCGGAAACGTTAATTACCAGATTACCGCCTTCGTCAACTGACTGCGGGCCGATTTCTGCTAATACCGGAGGAGTGTTTGAGACAACATCACCAATAGTAAATGTGTGCGGTCCATCCCATGTCGGAAATGCTTCCGGACCAGCCCATTTCCATACACCTGTCGGTGTGTAGAAAGATGAATCTAAAACGATTGTTTTACCTAATTCAGATTCGGCAATCGGTCCGATTGTAATCGCATAAGCGACTTCGCTAAAGTTTGCCGGGATGCCGCTCTGGAATAAGGCTGCACCGCCAAAACCGACTGTGTCAGCACCCATACCATCATCTGAGAAATGGTTTGTTGAGAATACAAGGTCAAATCCGGAAGCGAGACCGGAAGTGAGAGTATCACCAACAAATGAATTCCAGACCGCTCCATCGGGAGAATATACCTGGAAGCCATTTGTGATACCAGTATGGTTGGAGGCATCACTGGTGACACGGATATTAAATGTAACTGGTACACCTGTCTGGAGGTTACCTAAGCCGGTAGTTCCATCAACAGATTCTAAAGAAAGACTTTGACCTGATGCGAGTGAAAAAGAAAATAATAGACAGGTCAAAAGAGTAACGAGAATTTTGGATTTCATTTGTGGAATCCCCATCCGTTTATGGTTATTTAATTGTTTATGTACAGTTATTATATTCATTAATGTCTTAGCAAATTTTGTACTAAAAACAAGTTTAGAGAGCTAATCTTTCTGTTTTATCTCTTGATATTCCAAAAAAGACAAGTCCTTTTGTTTCTTGGTAGTACATCAAAGAGTAGTAAGTAAAAAGTTGGTTTGTGTTCAAAAATTTTAGTTTAATTGTATTTTCGTAGTAACCGGTTTAAATATAAGGTAAATAGCCTTATTGTCAAGCAGTTATACATGTTTTGCATAAATTGCGGTTATGTCTTTTGGAGCTTTAATTTCCGCTTTTTGAGTATATAATATAATATCAGGATGAGCATTGAACCGATGATATCGGCGGTCAGATCATACAGGGAAGAGTTCCTTTTTGAAAGGATTTGCACAAAATATTCATCAAATACCGCAAATAATATCACAAAAACCGTGGAAATCAGTAATGAGGCTTCCAATTTCAGCTTTTCGGAGAGATTTGAGACCGACCGGATGGTTAAAAAGGCGAATATTGCGTATTCCAAAAAGTGGGCTAATTTATCAAAAGCTAAAAAACGGACTTCGGGTGTTCTGAGAGTGGTAATAGATGAGACAAATATAATAGCACCGGCATAGAGAATAACCGGTACATGGTAAATAAGGAATTTTTTCCCTGACGACATATCATCCTTTGGTATATTCATGGTTTACTTGGTATGATAATATATAAGTACGGTCAACTAAAACACAAATTCAGAATTTAGAAAATTTTTGTAGAAATCATATACCCTTTAACATTTATTATCATCATGGGTTCAAATTTTTCACCGGATAATCAGCTGACAACAGCGAGAAAACTGCAACTTGCGATTTTTGGACTGCTTTTGGTCCTCATTATCGGTGTGATAGGTTTTATGATTCTGGAAGGCTTATCACCGATTGACGCATTGTATATGACTGTCATTACATTATCTACGGTAGGTTTTGGTGAGGTTTCACCGCTTCATCCTGCCGGAAGATTATTTGTTATATTTCTGATACTTTTTGGTGTAATGCTGACTGGTTTTTTTGCGAGTATTATCGGGCAGATGATTATTGAAGGACAATTTCGTGAGATATACGGGAGAAGAAAAATGGAAAAGAAAATAGATAAAATGCATGATCATATCATTATAGCCGGTTATGGCCGAGTTGGACGGCATGTCGCTCTCGAGTTTAAAAAGAAGCATGTTGATTTTATTGTTATTGAAAAAGATGAATCAATGTTTACAAATCTCGAAAAAGACGGAATTCTGTTTATTCAGGGTGAAGCTACCGATGATGATATTCTTCGTGATGCCGGAATTGAAAGAGCAAAAACATTTGTTACAACGCTTCCGGACGAAGCGCAAAATGTATATCTGACATTGACAGCCCGTGACATGAACAGGAATCTCTTGATAATTGCCCGTGCTGACTATGAGGAAGGTGAGAAAAAGCTGAAAAGAGCCGGAGCTGACCAGGTTGTCACTCCGCATGTGTTAGGCGGTGTTCGGATGGCGATGGCATCGCTTCGCCCGAATGTCGTTGATTTTATGAAAACGACCTCGTTGGGACAAGGCGGCTTGTCTATTGAAGAGCTTCGCATTCCGGAGAACTGTACGTTTGCCGGCAAAACACTTGTAGGTTCAAATTTAAAAAATGATT
>QQUK01000096.1 GCA_008501655.1 Calditrichota bacterium | reverse complement strand
GGGCTGCTCCTCAGCAAATGTTACCCTGAAACAGGGTATTGCCAAAGCTATCCGACAGATGATCCCGGAAGTCACCGAAGTTCTCGATGCCACCGATCATGCTGCCGGTGCTAATCCGTACATGTAAAAATCTTTCCAAATCAATATCGCAAAAAACCCGCTTTTCAGCGGGTTTTTTTATTTATGTTTGACTTATATGGACAAGCATGTATATTAATTTAACTGCTTTTCGGGAAGGAAACAATGTGAAACAACTTACTATCATAGTTTTCTCAATTATCTGTATTTCTATACCAATATCCTCCAAAGATTTATCTTCAAAACGCATCAAAGAAAAATCGGCTACTATTGATAACACAACATATATCAATGCTAACAAAATTTTAATGTTTCTGACTAATCACGGTAATTTCGGCAGAGACATCTCTGCAGTGTTCGGGTATGACTATGGTACATTTTATCCGTTCAACAGTTATTATGACCTTGAAAACGGATTTAACACATCATCAGTATTATATGCTGCGGGGATTTGGGTAGGCGGAAAAGTAAACGATTCTATACGGGTTGCGATATCTGAATATTCATCTGAATTTGTACCGGGACCAATCATAAATGGTACAATTGATCCTGATAATCCAGAATATAAAGTATATAAATTATATTATGACTCACTGGTAAATAACCCGAATTCAGACTATCTGTCCTGGCCTGACTCTTTAGGAGCACCTGTCGATGATCAAGGTAATCCTAAACTTCGGGGACATCAAATGCTCTGGACGGTATTCAATGATGCTGATACAGCACAACATACAAATATGAATACGCTTCCTTTGGGGCTTGAAATACAACAAACCGTCTGGTCACAATACGAACCGGGGAGTGATTCGACCTATATACCGGAAACATTCCGTATAAACCCAATAAATCCGAATGAAGAAAACAATCGAGTTCAGGCAGATATCATAGAATATAATCAGCTCACCCAAAATGATTATATGGTCATAATCAATTACAACGATACAGCCGGAAATTACTGGACCCTTATCAATACGACCACCGGTGACACTTTGGCAGACAACCAATATACCGATACAAGTGAAGTTATAGACGGCTTCCAACTAATAATAAATAGATTGAGAGATAGAACCTTTTTGTTTCAGGCGACTGCTAATGGTGCAGGTGTTCTGGATCCACCAGAAGCTGCTGCTGCAGTCTGGTATGACTATCCGGTACCAAGGGAAGTTGATCCGGATGGGTACATTACCGAAGAGCAACAGGTCGGGGATGGTTCCTGGCTGATTGCAACGGGTGACAATGGAGGTACAAGTGGTGGAGGAATTAACGGACCATATGTCCGATGGTTAGAACGGACTTTACCTCTGGATTACGGCTTTCAATCAGATTTTGTACCATATAATCTGCAGTTAAGATTTACCGGTTCAACAGACAACCCGGGAGTAAACGGAAGTTATGCATGGGATCCCTATCATGCAAATATAAGCATGTGGGTTCCGTTTGAACTCTGGCGGGTAAACAGAACGGATACAACCGAACAGTTACGGCTCATCCCCTGGATTTACGATGACGGAAATCAGATTTTTGATTTATCTTATTTCGGATCATTTGCCGATGGAACTTGTGGACCCGGCGGATGTGAGCACTCCATCTCCGGTTCCGATAATGATCCATACACCGATTGGATTTACTTCTTAATACCCTCCGATGAATTTGGGAACGATGCTGTCAGTGGTGATTCGGCATATAATGTTTTTGAACAGGCTATGATTAATGATCCGCTGAACTGGGTCGGCTATGAGAAGTATTACTTGAGAAGAATAGTACTTGTTAATTGGAATGGTGGGATCAGCCCGCCTTTTAACCAGGCTTTGCCAGAGATCGGGTCAGTCTTTGAAATAACAACAAATTTTGATTACAAATCGGATACATTACTTTTTTCAACACCATCTGAGTATACAGTTGAATTCTCAAGTGAAAACAGTTCAATCTATATGGCATATAAACTTTATAACAAAGGGGGAAATTATATAGATAGCTGTTATGTAGGTATCTGGTCAGATCCTGATTTAGGAAATGCCGGTAATGATTTGGTTGGATGTGATACTACCAATAATATAATGTTCTGCTATAATGGTTCAGATTATGATACACATTTCCCCGCCACCGCTCCACCAGCATTTGGAATGAAAATTCTTGCCGGTCCCCATGTCTCATCACCCGGCGATTCCGCTCTCTTTGCTGATGCATATATTTATGATGCTCAAAATTTACCAATGAGTTCTTTTACCTTATATATTGGCGGCACCGATCCTGATGACTCAATACAAACATTAAACTACTTAAAAGGATTAACAAGATTTGGTGATGCATATGTATATAACAACAATGAATTATCATATTTTGCTTCCGGTGATCCGTTTTCAGGTCAAGGCGACTTAGACAAATTTCCGGCTGATCGAAGAATGATGGGGGCAATGGGACCGTTTAATTTTGCCCCCGGAGATAGCCAATATGTCTTAATTAAACTATCAGTTGGATTAGGCGGAGACAGACTGAATTCCCTCGAAGTGCTCAAAGAAATTCTTAATACTCCGGAAAAAGTCATATCAGATCCAAACCCGTGGCCGGAGCCGGAAATACTCCCGACGAATTATATATTACATCAAAATTATCCAAATCCGTTTAATCCGTCTACTACAATCAAATTTACAACAGCTGCATCCGGTAAAGTAAATATAACCGTTTATAATATTCTCGGCCAAAAAGTTAAAACACTTCTGGATAAATTTCTACCAGCCTCTAATGACCATTCTGTTACCTGGGATGGAACAGGTAATAAAGGAAAGAAAGTAGCATCCGGAATATATTTATATCAACTTAAAGCAGAAGATAATGAAATATCTAAAAAAATGATTTTCTTAAAATAAAGGGAGATTGAGTAAATGTATAAGGATGTAAAAAATCAAATAGTTAAGTTTGTATTAATAATCATTTTCTGTTTTACTATTTCTGATTTGGGATTTACAAAAGAATCTATAAAACTACAGGTTCAAAATAAAACTTCAACAATTGACAATAGTCACTATATCAATGCCAACGATATCCTTATGTTTGTAACCAATCATGGAAATTTCGGTAGAGATTTAAGCGGAGTTATCGGTATTGATGCCGGAACATGGTATCCGTATAGCGGTGATATGGATGATTATTTTATGGCTCAAACTGTTGTGAATTACTTTCCACTCTATGCTGCTGGTGTCTGGATATCAGGAAAAGTAAATGGTGACATACGGGTAGCAACATCTGAATATGCAAGTGAATATGTACCCGGTCCGATGTTAAACGATACTGCACAAACAGATTTACCTGAATTCAAAGTATACAAACTCTTCAGTGATTCTCTTTCGACAAACCCAAATGATGATTACACAAACTGGCCGGTCGATCAGGGAGCTCCCGTTGATTACCTTGGCCGTCCGGTTATGAGAGGTGACCAGATGCTCTGGTCGGTTTACAATGATGCTGATACAGCTAAACATGTCATTTATGCAACCGATCCATTTGGAATAGAAATTCAACAGACTACAATCGCATATGCAGGTAGCCCTCAATCTATTTTTATTGAGTACAAGCTATACAATAGAAGTTCTCAACAAATAGACAGTTGTTACTTCTCTCTCTGGTCAGACCCCGATATCGGTTTTGCATCGGATGATTTTATCGGATGCGATACACTTGACAATTATTTTTATGCATACAACAGTGATAATGATGAAACAAATTATAACCCGCTGGTTCCTCCTGCAATAGGATTTCAATATGTATATGGTCCAATGATACCTTCTATGGGAGACTCAGCATACTTTGACGGCATTTATATTCATGATTATACAAACCTGCCGATGACATCAGTTAACAAATATATAGGCGGTGTTGATCCGGATGTAGCTGAGGAAGTATTCAACTATGCAAAAGGTCTGGATCGAATTGGTAATCCAATCATCTATAACGGGAATGAAATTAAATACGTCTGCTCCGGCGACCCTACAACAGGGATAGGAGATATTGATGTATCTCCTGCTGACCGAAGAGTTATGGGTTCGGCCGGTCCGTTTTCTTTTGCTCCCGGGGACTCCCAGTTTGTCATGATTCGGATGGCTGCAGCTCAAGGAGTAACAAATTTGAACTCTATAACTCAACTTGATAATGTAATGAATCAGCCGTTCAACATTCCTACAAATGTTGAAAAAAATAGTGACGACTTACTCCCTGCAGAATTTACACTTCAACAAAACTACCCCAACCCATTCAACCCGACAACGACTATCGAATATTCTCTCCCAACTCGTTCAAATATCAAATTGGAGATTTTCAATATACTCGGACAAAAAGTCAGAACACTGTTACAAACAAACAAATCAGCAGGAAATTATACTGTGGAATGGGACAGTAAAGATGACTTCAACAATCCTGTAGCTTCAGGAATATACCTCTATAAACTAACTACAGAAACATATACACAATCAAAAAAGATGTCCCTGATTAAATAAATCTAAATTATCCGACAGTTGA
>QQUK01000008.1 GCA_008501655.1 Calditrichota bacterium | reverse complement strand
AGATTACTTTAAATACCGAACCGGGTCGGTGAGAGAACCATTAATCGCTGATGCTGCCGTAGTCGCAGGAGAAGCGGTAAAGATTTCATTCTTTGATGCATCAAGTGAACCAAACAGAGATTTGTTTGCTGTTACCAGCGCTCGTTCACCATCAGCAAGCAGAGGGATTGTCGGGTCAAACAAAGAATGTTCACCCGGGAATAAAATAATCGCACCCGCTTCAACCAGGACGCGAATCAAGCCTTTTTTTAGAGCTTCGATATAGACAGTACGGGTACTCGGAACGACATAGAATTTTAAGTCACTGGCAACTTTACGCCCTTTAAGGATCTCAGCTGCAGCGCGCAGGTCATTAAACCGGCCGTTGTTTGATGTTCCCATTATAATGACATTGAGAGGGATCCCTTCGAATTCTGCCGTCGGTTTGATGGAAGAATTTGAATAGTTTCCAGCAAGCGGCGGAAGCTGGTCAATATTTATCTGAAAGACCTCATCATACTCAGCGTTTTTGTCAGCAATTACCGGATTGATTCCGGTTAATGTCCGCCCGGTAAGATATCGACGGGTGACCGAATCGAATGGGCAGATTGCTGTTTCAGCACCGAGGTCACGGGTCAGATTACAGAGGACGTACCGCTCAGAAATCGACATTTGCGAGATTACATTTCCGTAAAATTCAACAGCTTTACCGTTTATATCCTGCGATGCCAGTTGTTGTAACACAGAAAGGGCAATATCCTTACCATAAACTCCTCTGGACCGGCGACCGCTTATTTCAACACGAATAGTAGAAGGGATTTTAATTATTGTTTTTCCTTCCGACCAGACGTTGGCAAGATGATGAGTATCTTTTTTAGAAGCAAACACCGAAAGTGAACCGAATGCGGATACGTAATCATCAACACCGATAACAACCTGTCCGGGAAGAATATGTCCTTTTTCCAAAGCGACCTGATGACAGCTTCCGGCTGAAGATTCATAAATATTTTTTATACCCTGCCGTTTAACAAAATCACGGAGAAGTTTTTTTGTCTCGGGGTCTTTATTGATGATGTTTTTCGAATCGGATAAAGAGATACATATCTTATTCGGGTTCCAGACAAGGTCAGTGTCAAGTTTTTCAAACGCCTGATAGAGGGAACTTAAATCACCGTTTGAGATGACCATATCAGGTTCAACTTCATATTCCTGTCCGACTTCGATATCCTCACCGTCAACTTTTTCAGCGAAGATTTTTTGAGCAACTGTTTGTTTGTTGTACAGGGAGATTGAACCGGAGTTGAGTTTCAGACCGGGGAAATTAAGTTCCAGCTGTTCGAGTTTTAAGAATGCCGGTTTACTTTTGATATTGTACCGCCGCCGCCAATTATAAAAAGCAGCTTTGGAAATTCCTAATTCCATACCGCATTTGTCATCATCACCAAACCGTTCCCAGAGAGTCAGGATCTCTTTTTCTGAAAATTTCGGTTGAGAATGTTTCGGTACATTTTTTTTACGCCGCCAGTATGCAACTAAGTAAGCCGGAACCCCGCCAAGCCGTTCACCGATTTTTTCATCGGTTTTGTACAGCTTCTGCAGTTGAATTAGCTCAGACTTTGTCGGTATTCTTTTTTTCTTAGGCGCCATACTTGTCGAATTCTTTTTTTAAAGATTTATAAATCGGTTCAAGCGGAACTGAGATAACATCGGTTTTACCTATTACCGGCATAAAGTTTGTATCACCATTCCAGCGGGGGACGATATGCATATGTAAATGACCGGGAATACCGGCACCTGATGAACGACCAAGGTTCATCCCGAGATTCATCGAATGTGGTTTGAGAACTTTTTTAATAATCGATACCGAAAGTTTGGTCAGTTCAAAAAATTCAATAGATTCTTCAGTTTTAAGTTTTTCAATCTGACCGGTATGACGTATCGGAACGATGAGAGTATGACCAGAGTTGTATGGGAACTTGTTTAAAATGACTATATTCTTTTCACCGCGGTAAACAATGAGATTTTTTATGGAATCTTTCATCTTAATCCGCTTGCAAAAAACACATCCTTTTTCTTTTTTTCCAAGCACAAATTTCGCTCTCCACGGAGCCCATATCATATTCTCAGCCATAGATGTCCATAATATAATAAAAAAAGATTTTTATCAACTACTTAAATGGCAGTATTTTAGGGCATTTCGTAAGTCGCTGGCAGGCAATGCTTTGAAAAATTGAAAAATATATTTGAAGGAATAAGAATTTGTTATAGTTATCCACATCTTTAACTGTTTATATACAAGTAAATTAGTTATAATGCATTCTAAATTCGTCAATAATGGAGAAATGAATATGTCTGAAAAAATATTAGTAGTCGGCGGTACCGGAATGCTCGGTTTACCGGTTGTAAAACAGCTATTAACCGATGGTTTTGATGTCTCAGTTCTGACCACAAATAACGATAAAGCTAAGGAAAAACTGCCGGATCAGGTCAATCTGATCGAAGGTGACGTTACCAATCAAGACTCATTAAAAAAAGCTATTGAAGGTCATTCAATGGTACATTTGAATTTGAATGCTAAGATGACGCCTGAGTTGTATGAAAAAATAGAGATAGGCGGATGTCAGAATGCTTCTTTGGCAGCCAAAGAACTTGGTGTTAAACGTATTGGATATATCAGTGGGGCATCTTCCAAAGGTGAAAAACGAGGTATCATTTATCTCGATGCCAAGGTAGAAGCAGAAAACAGAATAATTGAATCGGGAGTACCGTATTCTATATTCAGAGCCGGCTGGTTTTATGAAACCCTCCCAAGTTTTATTCAACAGGGAAAAGCTATCGTCCTTGGTGACCAACCGCATGGATACAGCTGGCTGAGTGCGTCGGACTATGCAAAACAGGTTTCTCATGCATACAAGAATGAAGATTCAGCCAATAAATGTTTGTACAATCTGGGACCGGAAAAAATGACGATGATGGAAGCATTAGCCCGCTACTGTGCAATATGTCATCCTGCATTAAAGCCTGAGAAACTTTCCTTTACAATGGCTAACATGATTTCGCATATGCCTGGAATGGAAAAGTTGAAAACCGTTATTCCATTTTTTGAATATTTTTCGAATAACCCGGAAACAGTAGATAGTGCGGAAACAGATGCTCTGCTGGGAGCTAACAAAATGACTATAGAAGATTGGTGTAAAGGTCAAACTGCATGAAGCTGATTATCAGGGTAATATTATTTTTTGCTGTATCTGCGGTATCTATTGAGGCATTTGATAGTGAACGGGATAGGTTTGTTGTCGGAGGTGGTCTGGGTTATGCACCGCTTGTGCAGACTGAGGCAAAATATATTACAAATTCTAAAGCGACAGCTTCCGGAGTTGGATATAATCTTTTTGCAGGATATGGATATAATGATAATGCTATGTTCGGTTTTTTTAAGGAAGGAATATTTACCGAAACAGAAACGATATTCACTCCAGAAGAAAAAGTGCATACCGGATTCACCGGAGCGGGAGTCATCTTTTATTTTGATGATGTCGGGGAGTCATTTTTTATCAATTCTGCGGCTGGAATTATTCATTTCAGTAAACGGAATAATACCGAATATAAACATGATGCAAGTTTTGGCTATTTATTCGGTATGGGGTATGAATTTGCTGAGCATTTCCAATTTTATGCCTCAATGACCGGTGGGAAAACGGAATCTCCAACGGTAGAGTGGGAACATACTAATATTAAAATTTCTCTTCGTATCTTAGCATATTAAGTTTTTGTTGAACTGAAATCAGGTTTCAACTTTCTTTCAGTCATGGAAAGGAATCCGCTGCCCCGGCTTGATACCGAGGTTGAACAATTACGCAAAACACTCCTTCCATTCTGCAGGATGCAGTTGGGAGATGTTTGGCATGACCCGCAGGGGAGACATACTATCGCATGCGGAGATTCAGCCGATAAACATCTTATCAAAAAACTTTTCCAATCAGAAAAAGCAAAACTTGCCGTCCATGATCCGCCTTATAATTTAGTCATGTTCAAGAAAAAATCGGTCGAAGAGTTTATCGACTGGTGCCGTGTCTGGACTGAAAACTCATACGAAGCTCTTGATACTGATGCAGCATTGTATATCTGGCTTGGTGCAGACCAGAACGATAATTTCCAGCCGCTGCCTCAGTTTATGATGATGATGGCAGAGACCGATTTTAATTCCCGTTCGTTTATCTCGATGCGTAATCAGCGCGGTTACGGTACACAGAAAAACTGGATGGCGGTTCGGCAGGAACTTTTATATTACACGAAAGGGGATCCGTATTTTAAAGTCGGCTATACCGATATTCCAAAAATCTTAAAAGGGTATTATAAGGAAGTCGGCGGTGAAGTTACTGATAATCTCAGCCGTTCAAAGTCGGATACAATCCGGCCGGGGAATATCTGGGTTGATATCCAGCAGGTCTTTTACCGGATGGAGGAGAATGTCAACGGCTGCTACGGTCAAAAACCACTTAAATGTATTGAACGTATTATAGAATCATCTTCGGAAGAAAATGACCTGGTGACTGACTTTTTTGCACATTCAGGGACAACCCTTATCGCAGCTGAAAAACTAAATCGTTGCTGTACTACAATAGAGATAGACCCGATTTTTGCCGAGATTACCATTCGAAGGCTGGAGCGATACCGGGAGACCGGGAAAACGGGATGGCAGGCTTCCAATCCATTTGTTAAGGAACTGTCAGGATTAAATGAAAATCAGCTTGAAAAAATCGGTGTTTTGGTAAACTCATAAAAATTGTATTGACTTTAAATTTTAAATATATATGTTAGGCGGCAACACAAAGGAAAAACAATGACGAACAGAAACGCCTGCTACATCTCAATCAACTTTTTGTATGCTATTGAAAAGCAGATTGCTATGGGTATGTCTAAGCATATCCGGATGAGAAAGGCTTTGCTGTAAGTAGTAGTTATACATAGAAATTACCCGAAGCCTTTCTCAAAAGAGAAAGGCTTTTTTTATATCATGTTTAGTGAAAGGAGTACCTTATGCAGATTTTAATGACAACTACAGACAGAAATATGAGAGGAATTATTGCTGAGATGAAGCAGACATTCCCTCCTTCCGGTATCTCTTTGCATGGTATGAAAATGTATTCTCTAAAAGCGAAAGGAGGAGCTGATGACAACAAATCTGTTTGAATTTGCTCTCCTCAGTTTTGTTTCGCTTTTGACTATGCTGAATCCAATCGGGATTATCCCGGTCTATGTCTCGATGACATCAAAGTTAAGTAGCCGGGAATCGCGCCATGTCGCCGTCAGAGCATCAATCGCAGCGTTCGGGATGTTGCTTCTGTTTGCTATTGGTGGAAAACTGATATTTGATTTTTTCCATATATCTATTGATTCGCTTAGAATTGTCGGCGGGATGATTTTCTTTTTAGTCGGGTACGAGATGTTTCAGGCACGAATCCCAAAGATGAAATATGAGGATGAGGAGACAAAATCGGAACTTCTGGATCAGGCGGTTACGCCAATCGGAATTCCGCTCATTTGTGGTCCCGGATCGATTACAACAGTTATGCTATTGATGAAAGAGAGCGGTGATTTTGCATTTAAATCGATTCTGATTTTATCAATTTTTATAGCTGTTACCGTTACGATGATACTTTTGATTTACTCAAAAAGAATCCTCAGGATCTTAGGTGATTCCGGGAAAAAAGTCCTGATGCGGATTATGGGGCTTTTGGGGATGGTCATTTCAGTCGATCTCTTTTTTAATGGTCTTAAACCGATATTAAAAGAGATCCTTTGCGCATAAAAAAAAGCCCGCTTAAGTGCGGGCTTTTTTATATAGATAAATTATAATTACTCTGTAGGGAAAGTAATCAAGCCTACAGTTGCTCCGGTCGGATCTGAAATGAGAACAATACGACCGACAGTTGGAATGTCTGTCGGAGGACAGATGATTTTACCGCCGAGTTCTTCAGCCTGTTTGGCAGAGGCATCGACATCATCAACGGTAATGTAGGACATCCATTGGGATGGACTATCACCCATTTCAGGAGTAATTGCCATCATTCCGCCTTCGGATTTCTTACCGGTTGTAAATAACGTGTAAGGCATACCACCTTCAAAAGGTGTTTCTGTCCAACCAAGTAATTTGCTGTAAAATTCACCGGCTTTTTTTGTATCTGAAGTAATCAGTTCGTTCCAGCAGAATGAACCATGTTTTGGTGTTTCCATCTGAGTTGCTCCTTTACGATTTTTGTGGACTGCGTTAGTCTATTAATTAAAGTAATTTTTATACGCCAGTATGATGTTATTTGTTTCTTTTGTAAATCACATTTGTAGGAATGTGATGTAAAGCTTGGTTGACGAGTGTGTCTGCTGGCACACTGATTTTAAAAAGAATTCCTTAAGTTCAGCTCAGGGTGACTTTTCTCATAGTTCTGACAGTAATCGAAGGCGAGGTCACGTGACCTCGCCTTCGATATATAATAAGTCATATTCCGATACTACTAACTCTAATCTTTTAACAACAGCACATTAACCGCTTTAACAGCGACTTTGACTGTGTCA
The DNA here is from genome assembly GCA_008501655.1 of Calditrichota bacterium. GTDB lineage: Bacteria > Zixibacteria > MSB-5A5 > GN15 > FEB-12 > QQUK01. The sequence continues at coordinate 11,784 of QQUK01000008.1, read as the reverse complement.
CCCTCTTTGAGGCCGAGTTCAGCAAGCGAGTCAAGGGTCATCACCGATGCCATTTTGGAGTCAGCTTTGATTTCGAGTTTCACCTGACACATCAGGTCACCTTTTTTGATTTCGGTAACTTTTGCTTCGAGATTATTTCGAGCACCTGTTTTCATATTTTATTCCTTTCATTAGTATATAGAGAGTACAATTGCTGCTGCGATTATAAGTAATATCCCGATACTGAATAGAATCTTAATCGAGTTTTTAATAACCATATAGGCAATCCCGCCGACAGCAATCCCTAATGGGAAGTGACGATAGAGTGCATTTTCAGACAGAAAGATAAATTCCCATATCGGCATATCCGGTTTTAAAATTATGGCGTAGACTTTTCCAGTTAAGATTATTCCGGCACCGCAGATAATGAGTGTTGCAAGAGCTTTAAGTATTTTTTCAATCATCTCTATTTATACCTCCCGATTGATTCAGAGAATTGTTCAAAGGAACCTTCCGATATATTTTCTTTGACTATCAAATAAGCAAGTGACGATCGGATGAATATATAAATGATATTTTCTGAAACTTCGACATGTTCAATATCACCCCAGCTGGTTATATTCTGACCTTGTTCGATTTTATCGGTCAGTCCAGTTTCATCGATGGTCAGTTCATGTTTCCCGAATAGATTTTTATGAGTATCATCAGCGTAAGTTGCAATCATATTTTTGATATATTTACGTCGGTGTTGAATCGGAATATAAATCCACCAGCCAACCGAAAGTGCCGTCCAGAAATAAAGAATCGAAATATCATCAGAAGTAAAATAAATGACTAACCCGATAATAACCGAAAGAAGAACAGCATACTTAAGTGCTTTATTGCGATGTTGTTTGACGGTTGGTGATTTTGTATACAGAAGTGTGCCGTAGGCAGTGATATCTTTTGGACTGTTTTCGTAAGTTATAGTCATCTTATATATTTTTTAACTCGATATTTTTGCCGTCAATCTTCGCATAACTGAAATGATTGATAAAATCACCGGTATTTATATAAACACCGTTTTCAAAATTTTTGTAAACCGGGAGATGCAGATGACCGATTGCAACAAAGTCATATCCGTTGTTTATTTTTTGTTCGGCGTAGTTTTCGTAATCTTGCTTAAAATGATGGTCACGCCGTGCAGTATATTCCCGTGATGTTCCGGAGAATTTTGACGCCAGCCAATGTGCAAAGTCAGGAGGCAGAAGATTACGGTAAAGCCAGATATTTAATCTGTTCCGGAAGATTCTTTTTAAAAAATGATACCCTTTATCAGAAGGGGAGAGACCATCACCATGAATCAGGTGCAGTTTCAATCCGTTGTATTCTAAATCAAAAAAATCCTGGTGAATCGGCAGATTCATTTCCGTTTCAAAAAAGTCATGCATCCAGAAATCATGGTTGCCGGATACATAGTCAACTTTGATGCCGTTTGAAGTCAGATTATACAGCATGTTGAGTACAGCAAATTGATGTTTCGGCATGGTGTGTTTGTATTCAAACCAGAAATCAAACAGGTCACCTAAAATAACAAGCCGGTCACCGTCATTTTTGACAAGTTCACATAGCTCTTTTATCTTTTTCTTTTTTTCTATCTCTTTTGATTCGGGACCGGAGCCAAGGTGAACATCTGAAAATATGTAAAGCGCCATCAATCTACTTTCAATTTATTGCTGTCAGGCGAGACGCCTGACAGCACAGGTTTGTCAGTTTTATCATCCGGCTGTACAGATAAGTCAGTCGTTTGCTACTTGTAGTTTCAGGCGTCCTGCCTGATATTTTAAGTGGTGTCAGGCGTCTCGCCTGACACTAAATTTTATCTAAGAAACTTTTTCCATTTTATGATTTAAGGAACCATAAAATGATTCTGTCATCGTATCAAGCGGTAAATCAATCAGATTCTTGATTTTAAATCTCTCCGATGTTACAGTTCCGATTTTTGTGCATTGTACTGCAGCCTGTTTAAAATGTGATTCTATCTTTTCTGCATCTGAAGCTGAACAGCTGATGACAACTCTTGACTGTGATTCGCCAAAGAGAAGAGCATCAGGACGGATGGAATCATCAAGCGTTATATCAGCACCTTTTGGAGCTTCATGATTGGAGATTGCTGATTCAGCCAGCGCAACCGCAAGTCCGCCTTCAGATGTATCGTGTGCTGAGTTTATTAAACCGTTTTGGATTGCTTCAAGGAGAGCATCCTGCATCTTTTTCTCATCCTGTAAATCCAAAGCTGGGACAGCACCTTTGGTTGTTTTATAAATCGTATGGAGATACTCCGAGGCACCTAGTTCCTCTTTGTTTTCACCCAACAAGAAAATTACATCACCATCGTTTTTGAACCATTGCGTTGTGATATGATTGACATCTTCAACTAATCCGATCATTCCGATAGTCGGAGTCGGGAAGACAGCTCTTTCGGGGTCTTCGTTGTAAAAAGAAACATTTCCACCGGTTACCGGAGTCTCAAATACTCTGCAGGCATCGCCCATTCCTCCGACAGCTTCTGTGAAACCGTAATAGATTTCCGGTTTATAGGGATTGCCAAAGTTCAGACAGTTTGTAATAGCCAGCGGTTTGGCACCGGAACAGACTATATTACGGGCAGCTTCAGCAACCGCAGACTGACCACCGAGTCTTGGATTGACATAACAGTATCTGGCGTTACAGTCGGTTGTCATAGCAAGAGCTTTATTGGTCTTACGGAGTCTTAAGATTGCAGCATCAGAACCGGGGCCGACTGATGTATTGGTACGGACCATCGAATCGTATTGGTCGAATACCCAGTCTTTCCGGCAGATATTCGGGGAAGCAAGCATTGTCAGAAGAGTTTCGTTCCAGTCTCTGTCGGTGCTGTATTCATCGAGATTTATTTTTACGATTTCATCCATATATGCCGGGCGTTTGGTCTCTCTGTGATAAACCGGTGCACCGCCACCGAGCACAAGGCAATCGGACGGAATCTGTGAAACGACTTCACCGTTCCATTTAACAGTCATCAATTTGTCGTCGGTTACTTTACCGATGATAACTGAATCGAGTCCCCACTTGTCAAAGATTTCACTGACTTCAGCTTCACGTCCTTTTTTTACACAAACAAGCATCCGTTCCTGTGATTCAGACAGAAGGATTTCATAAGGAATCATACCGGTTTCACGGACAGGTACTTTTTCAATATCTATTTCAATACCGGATTCACCTTTAGCTGACATCTCCGAGCAGGAGCAGGTAATTCCGGCGGCACCCATATCCTGGATACCGACGATTAAATCTTTATCAATAATTTCAAGGGTTGCTTCAACTAATAATTTTTCAGTAAACGGATCACCGACCTGAACCGATGACCGCTGAGATTCCGATTTTTCGGAAAGTTCTTCGGATGCAAAAGTAGCACCATGGATACCATCACGACCGGTTTTGGAACCGACAATCATAATCGGGTTGCCGACACCTTCAGCAGTTGCAGAAGCGACCCGGTCTGATTTCATGATACCTACAGCCATTGCATTGACCAGCGGGTTCCCGGTGTAACATTCATCGAAGTACACTTCACCGGCAACGGTCGGGACGCCGAAAGAATTGCCATAATCACCAATACCGCGGACAACGCCATCGACCAGATAACGGACTCTTGGATTTTCCAGCGAACCGAACCTGAGAGAGTTTAAAGCGGCAATAGGGCGGGCACCCATAGTGAATATGTCGCGGAGAATCCCACCGACACCGGTAGCAGCGCCTTGATACGGCTCGACAGCTGAAGGGTGGTTGTGTGATTCGATTTTAAAAACAACCGCCATACCGTCACCGATATCAACAGCACCGGCATTTTCTTCACCAGCTTTGGCAAGCAGGTTTTCACCGTCGCGGGGGAGAGTTTTTAAGAGAGCGATTGAATTTTTGTAGGAACAGTGTTCTGACCACATGACCGAGAAAATTCCAAGTTCGGTGTAGTTTGGGGTGCGACCGAGGATTTCTTTGATTTTTTCGTATTCTTCAGGCGTAAATCCGTGTGTGTCAACCATTTCCTGCGTGACTTCCGGCTGGATATATTTGTCAGACATTGTCTCTCCTTTAATGTTCTCAAGCATTGACAGACGAGGACATCTGCCATTCACTTAATCGTCACCCTGAGCTTGTCGAAGGGTGTTCCTTCAATACTATAAGTCATACTGAGCGGAGTCGAAGTATGCTCATTCAGTAAAAAGTGAATATAGGGGAGAAAATGAGGCAGGTCAACTGCGAAGTGAGAGGCTCGTTATCTTTCGATCAACATCATTTTAGATAAAATATCATGTTCTTTTACGGCTGTGAGAGTATATCTGTATTCACCTTCCGGAAAATCAGAAGCATCGAAAATATATGTATGAGATCCGGCTGGACAGAACATCATGACTCTATGTTCGGAATCGCCAATTATCTGTTCTATGGTGAGGCTCACTTCCTGCGGTTCAGAAACGGTAAATGTTATCTCGGTTGATGTGATTACCGGATTCGGCTCGTTTTGAGAGAGGGAATAAACGGGATAGTTGGAAACTCTGTTTCCCGAATAATCTGACATTTGAATCGAATAGATTTTATCGGAATCAAGTCGAACAATATCCCCAGAAAAAGGATAAATAGGAAAAGAAGTTACAAAGATAAAAGTTTGCTCACCGTTAAAGTGATAATCCATAACCACAGAATCAGCAATCAATGTCGGATGAACATTTCCATCTACAACAAGCTGCAATGCTCCCAGCTTCAAACTGCTATTAACGGAAAATATTCCGTTATTGAATCTAAAAGAACCCGAAACAACCGGCGTTGAGTTGACATAATTTCCCGGATAGGGATTGGCATCACCGGTGATAACCCGGGCCATATGGACAAAATCTTCAATAGTAAGAGTGAGTCCGTCTCTGTTTACATCTGAAGCATGTTTCTGTCCGTATTCATTTACAGTCAAAACTGAATCACCGGAGACAAAATAGTTCTTAAAAATATTCAAGTCATCCATTTCATATGCGATCTCATTTAAATTAATATCACCGGCACTATCAATTGAATCTGCACATATGATCTGTATCCCGCCGTTGATAAGACGGATTAATTTCTCTCTATCGGGTAATGTATCACAATCCGGATGTACCCCATATTTGGAAGGGAAAGGCATTATTGAATCATCAGGAGACCGGTAATATTCTCTTTTAAGTTTGTTATAAAAGTAAATATCGTTTATTAGATATTGTTCTTCCCCGTCAACCGAATAGAGGAAGTTATCATTACAGTCATTCCAAAACAGTATGACCGGAGCAAACTCACATTCGTAAGTCCGATCGTTTGTAACCAGAAAATTCAGAGTAAATAGCTGTACCGAATCGACAACCTCAAAACAGCCGGGAGTTAGAGGCGGGTCATTGTAAATATCTGCAATAGATATAACCCGAATATCTCCACTATTGGGAATGTCGGGGTAGAACTGCATTCTATAAGTAAAATACTCCCAATCACAATCTGAAAAAAACTGCCCGGTATCTATAGATTGAACATTCAACGCATAACGGTCATACCGGATCAGTAAATCAAACCCGCCGATATCTAATTGATGTCCATTGTAAGTATGTAACGAAACATCAACAGATTGCATCGCTCCCTGTAATGCTCTCTCTTTTTTCTCGATCTTGATTGCGAATGCGGTAGTATCGATATAGCTTGAAGAATCGAGAATCACCATTTGCTGTGAAATCTCCGACTCAATTATATGATTTTTAGAGTTACAACCAAGGTAAATAAGCAAACAAATGACAAAGCTGATAGATATTAACGTAATCCTATTCATACGGTTCTGCCTCGCCAACGATTATTTTTACCATATACATAAGATCTTCGGCTGTAACGTAAACACCGTCATTGTTTACATCCGATGCTTTGTATTGTTTCAGAAAGCCTTTTGTAAAAACTTCGTTGCCTGAAACTAAATAATTGGAATATAATACTGCATCAGCAATTTCATATTGATAATCATTGAGATTTAAATCCCCTCTGAGTACAGATGTAATCGGTTTAGTTGGTTCATTCGGCGATCCACACGAGATTATAAAAAATGTTAAAATTAAGATACCCAATCTTATCATTTAACTACCAGCATCTGTTTAGTAATCGTTTGGGGCGGATTTTCTGTTGTCAATTTATAGAAATATACTCCGGCATCCAAATCAGTCGCATCAAACTCATAAGAAAATAATCCAGCCTCAACGTAACTCTCGAAAGAATCAACTTCTTCATTCGTAACATTGTAAATCTTAAGCGAAATACTCTGTGCAACCGGTACAGCAAATTCTATTGTCGTAGTTGTTGTAAATGGGTTCGGATAATTCTGTTCAAGGATCACTATCATTAGTTCTTGAGTCAGATCTACCTGCACTCCTAAATCATTTGCCATTTCTATTGTCACAATAGAAGCTGATCCGATATCGAGAAAACTACCAGTGAAGTGATTTCCATCGAGTGAGTATATAAAAACAATTGTTTCTGAACCATTATAATAGTGACGCATTGTCATGTTTGATGCTGCTAAAACGGGGGTAACATTACCTGCAAGAATGACACGTGCTGCTGCAATATCAAGATTTTCGTTTGTTGTCAACGTTCCATTTAAATTATAACATGCTCCGTTTATGTATTCGGGTGAATTTATATAATCAGAAGGATAAGGATTGGCATCACCAGTAAGAACTCTAACAAAATATACAAAATCTGCTAACGTTAAAGTCAGGCCGTCTGCATTGACATCAGATGCGTCAATCTGTTTTGGTAAATCTATAGTAAATACAGAGTCGCCATAGACAAAATAGTTTTCGAATATTAATGCATCTGCAATTTCGAAAACTATTTCGTTTAAGTTAATGTCGCCTCTGGTATCAATTGAATCAGGGCATCTTGTTTCAATATAGATATCTTCAAACGTCAGTATTGGAAGAAGTTGAGCAACTGTTGTATCTAAAACTGACTCACAGGAACCTCCAAAATATCCGTTATTCAGTGTAAATGCTTTAGAATTATCAGCTGAGATAAACTGATTAAAATCACACTCAAATATATGAAAACTGACCGGCAAAGTGGTACAGTTCAAACTTGTATCATCGGTAACAATAAAATCCAAAGTTGCTAATATATTTGATTTATCACCAGTAAAAAAGTTGTTAGTAGGGTGATTTGAATTGCTACTTACATCTGCAATTGCATCAATTTGAATCACATTAAATCTAGAATCATATGAATAATTTCTGTATGTGAAATACTCCCATTTACAATCATCTAGTAATGCTCCAATTCGTGCTGAATGAAATGAAAGGATAGAAGTTGCATAAACAAGTGATATCCTAAACTGGCTATATGAATTATACACTTCATTTTCAGAATTATTTATAGTTAACTCTAACTGAACATGTTCAGAGGGAGAGGGTATGCTTGTCTGTTGGAGATTTAGCTTTATCTGACCATTTTTCATTTCCGGTTCAATCGGTTTGTCACAGGAAAAGAAAACTGCTGTTAGCAGGGAGATGATAATAAGATGTTTTGTCAGGGTATTCAATTTAAACTCCAGTCTGTAATATTCTATACAAAATTTAAAAATTTTTGTCAATGTTATCCCACCGGCGGTGGTCCGCCCCCGAACATATAATCTACAATATAAACTAAATCAGCGATATCAAGAAGTCCATTTCCGTCAGCATCAGCTAAATTAAAATCAACTGGTGGTTCTCCTCCGGCAAACATAAACTCAACTAAAAAAACCAAATCCCCGACATCGGACATACAATCACCATTGATATCTATAGTTGGGTCACAGTTAACAAATTTTAAAACGACAGAACAATGATCTTCCTGGCAAATACCTGAATATAATAAGTTCAAGGTCTGATAGGTTCCGGCATCTGAAGGTTGAGGAGTATATGTCCATTCACCATACATAGGAGTAATAGAACCGGGTCCATCTAATATCTCGTAGCTAAATATAAACCATTCAGTCATAAAACCATTGAAATCATAGTATTCTATCGTATCCATTGGGATCGTCAATGTATCGGGACAATTTGCAAAAATCGGCCATCCGCAACCACAAGATTCTACTGGAAAACAATGAGGACCGTCCCAATCAGCTGGACCGTCCGGAGCCCAAAACCAGCTTCCCGTTGGAGGATACCAGGACGAATCAAGACAAACAGTTTCGCCTTCCTGAAAATTTCCGGTTCTAATCACATAGGCAATTTCATTATAACCAGGAGGTAAACCGGTACTAAACAACCGTGTACCTCCAAATCCGATTGTATCAGCACCGACACCATCGGCTGAAATAGGATTGATTGCAACAACCATATCAAAGTAACCATTGATGTTCGGATCAAGCCATTCTCCGGTGATCGGAGTAAATGAACTTCCGTTAATTGTCCATACTTTAAAACCGGTAGTAAAGCTAGCGATGTAATTTTCTGAATTATTATTGACTCTAATATAAAATGCAGTTTCATCGCAACCCGGAATCAATGTTGTTACCCCTGCGTCATCCCAACTCTGGTACACATGGTCTAATGTGACTTGACCAGAAAAACTTGAAAATGGAAATAAAACAAAAACAACAAGTAGAAAGACATAAATTGTAATTCTTTTCTTCATGGCAAACTCCCCGAGTTTTGATTGGTATTTTCGCTCTTTCTATAATATAGATGTTAGCCTCCATTTGGTCAAGAATATATTGACTTAAAAAAACGGCCGTGATGTTCATCACGACCGCTTCATATATTGATTGCTATGAATAGGCTGTTTATTTCAACAGAAGCATCTTTTTTGTATCAGAGAACTCTGAAGTTTCCAGTTTGTAGAAGTAAACTCCTGAGGCATATGCTGATGCATCAAATTCAATCTGATGAGTTCCCGCTTCGTAAGAACTGGAGAAATCAGCTACCCGTTGTCCGGAAATGTTGAATACAGCAAGAGTTACTTTGTCAGCTTTTGGAATTGCAAAACTGAATGTAGTAGTCGGGTTAAACGGATTCGGATAGTTCTGGGAAAGTTCAAATTCACCCGGAATCAGTTTTGAAACAACCTGGGCACCATCTCTTGATGCAAGTTCAATTGAAACTAACTTGTTTTCTGTTTCAGCAAATTCACCGGCAAAAGATTCACCACTGACGGAATATATAAGAACTCTTGTTTTGTTTGTTGCATTATCGTAATGAGATTTGATTTCCATATTGTCTGCAAGTAGACTTACCTCAGCGTTTCCTTCGAGAACCATCAGCGCAGCACCCATTTCAGATTCGACCGAGTAAATGTTTTGATTTACATGGACATCTTCAGCAAAAGCAGCAAGTTTGGTATAAGGGAGAGCATCACCAACGATGATACGAATCAAATAGACTAAATCAGCAACTGTGAGGGTCATACCGTCGGCGTTTACATCGGATGCTGCAATCTGTCCCTGCATGTTAACGGTAAAGACCGAGATTCCATATACAAAATAGTTAGATAGAAGGACAGCATCAGCGATTTCATTCGGAACCGAGTTGAGGTTTACATCACCGCGGGCATCGATGGAATCGGCACAGGCGATCTGGACACAGCCATTATTGAAAGTAAGATCCCGAATCGGTGCCGGTTTACCTGCGACTTCAACAATACATTCTTCCTGTACTCCAAAAAAGGTAGGGAAGCCATATTCAGGATTGGATATATCCTGTCCATTCGGTGGGAAAAGGGATGGGTCTCCATCAAAAACTCTTTCGGAGACATGGAGCACATTACCACCATCAGATGATATTGTATTGTCACCGCAGTCCATCCAGAAGAATCGGATAGGTACCTGTTGACATTCAAGGGTTCTATCATTGGAAACTAAAAAGTCCAATACAAAGAGTTCCGATACACCGTCAATAATCGGGTGATACGGGCCATTGTTTGATTCAGCAATTGCAACGACTCTGAGTACACCTGATGGACAGGCAGAACCGCAGTTGCCGTCAGGTCCGAATCTGTATGTGAAATATTCCCAATTATCTTCTACTAAATCAGAGCCGGGATTGGCGAATTGGAATGAAAGAGCTGAATTGTCATAAGCAATAAGCATATCATATCCATCAATCATATTTCCTGTTGTCAGATTTACCGGTACCTGGACATGTTGCCCCTGATATACAAAATCAGAACTCTGGTCACCTACACAGGGGATTTCAATCTGATATATCGAGCCCGGAACTGCAACTACATCAAAACTACATTGACTCGTTAAATTTCCATCTGATACTTCTACGTTAACCTGATAAACACCAGCCGCAACAGCAGTAGCGGTTAATAGTCCGGTTGCTGGATTAATAGATGAACCTAAGCCACCATCAGAAATTAATGTAAAAGTCAATACATCACAACCATCATTATCAGCTGCTTGTATCTGAAAATTATTAGTATGACCTGTTGATACATTTTGGGTAGCCGGGCATGTAATAACAGGTGCTTGATTCGTAATATTCAAATCAACAGTATCCGCTGTAATAGTACATCCATCGGTTACCTGAACAATCAGAGAATTAGATGCCCCGACATCAGCCATTGTCGGCTGATAGGTCCAGACACCATTACTGTTAATTGTGCCAATGTTAGCAGACCAGGTAAGTATTCCTAATCCATCAGAATCAAAATCAAAAGTCATTTCATCACAGTGTGATGATGTCAACTGAACCGGAGCGTTTGTAATAGAAAGCGGTGGACAAAAGACATCAGAAGCAAAACAGTGGGGACCATCCCAATCGGGTGAACCACCCGGAGCCCAGAGCCATGTACCGGTCGGTGGGAACCAGGATGAATCAACGCAAAGAGTATCACCAGCCGGAACGTTACCGGTTGTGATTGAAAAAACAACTTCGTTGTATCCATTTGGAAATCCGGTACTGACAAGTTTACTTCCGCCAAACGTGACAGTATCGGCACCAGTTCCATCAGAGGAAAATACACTGGTAGCTAATACCAAATCAAAGTATGTATCGAGATTTGGATCAAGGAACTGACCTATTGCCGGTGTAAATGAACTACCGTTTGTTGTCCAGACTCTAAAACCATTTGTAAATCCGTTCACAGCTGCACCGTCATTAATCAGGCGAAATTCGAAAATAACAGGTTGGTTGGCATTGATTTTTAAAACGCCGCCATCGTCAACAGACCCGATTACGTTATCGAGCGAAATTGAGCCGGCTGCTATATGTTGTGCAAAGAAAAGAACAAATATAAATAAGAACAGGTACTTTGAATGTTTCAAAACATCCTCCAACATTTTGTAAAAAATGTACGTTTTATGGTACTTAAATAAGGTAAGTACATTAAAATTCAGTTAAGAGTATGTTAAATATATAACAAACTCATCGCTCTATGCAGAACATAGCGGAGAAAGGTATTATTGTCAAAATGTATTTATCAAAACGCAAATTATGCTTGAGAAGAGGGGCAATATTTGGATAAAAAGCAGTTTTTGCAGTCTGGCTTACGGGCTTTACAAAGTGCCCGTCCATGGTCAATCATCAGGTGTGAATAGATGATCCAGTCAGTCTTGGAGATGATCTTCATCAAGTCAAGTTCAACTTTAACCGGATCTTTTTGGTTAGTCAGCTTTAATAACCTGCTGATACGTCCAACATGGGTGTCAACAACGATACCTTCAGCAATTCTAAACCCGGCACCGAGTATGACTGATCCGGTTTTTCTACCGACTCCGGCAAGTTTGACCAGTTTTGATAA
>QQUK01000313.1 GCA_008501655.1 Calditrichota bacterium | reverse complement strand
TACTACAAAAAATCTATTTTTCCTATACATGAAACATCATGTTTTATAAACGGAGAAAAATATGACAAACAAAAAAACTACAATTAATTTTATAAAAAATAAAAACAAACCCATTTTTAAAGAAAGCCATTTTAGTCACCTGATTGATATTCAAAAAGATAACATTTTGAAAACGGGTATTTTCGCTAATTTTTTACCCTTTTATGTGCAAAACAAACCCATTTTATTTGACCATTTTTGAAAATCAAAAACCTAAAGAGGAGTGATAAACAATCACTACAAAAGAACTACAAAATAATCGAAAAAGACAAAACAAACCCAATTGTTGGATACGGCTTCAATGTAGGGCAGGATCCCTGCGATCCTGACAGAATATATTATGCATCCTTGATGCGTCGTTGGGAACCCTTTCCCGACGAATAAACTATCAGGAAATCCGCAGTGGCGGACTGACCGCGCTGTTTAATGGCATAATCGTTATGAATCATAAAAAAGGCAGAACCGCTAAAGGGTTCTGCCCTACAAGATATTTTAACTCCCCTCTAAAAAGAGGGGCAGGGGGTGTGTCATGTTTTGAGCATACTTCGACAGGCTCAGTATGACTTATTACAGCATTATCTGCATCATGTCGACCATACGGTTTGAGAATCCGTATTCATTGTCGTACCACATGAAGACTTTAACCATTTTGCCGTTCACGGCGGTCATGTCAGAATCGAAAATCGAACCATGAGTATTGCCAACGATGTCAATAGAAACAATAGGTTCATCGGTATATTCAAGAGTATTGGCAAGCGGTCCTGATTCGGATGCTTTTTTGACAGCTGCATTGATCTCTTCAACGGTCGCTTCTTTTTCAAGAATGACTGCGAGGTCAACAAGCGATGCATCCGGGGTTGGGACACGAATAGCACAACCGTCCATCTTGCCTTTCATAGCCGGGATGACTTCAGCGATAGCTTTGGCAGCACCGGTGGTAGTCGGAATCATCGAAAGAGCAGCGGAACGGGCACGGCGCAAATCAGAATGCGGGGCATCAAGCAGACGCTGGTCTGATGTATAGGCATGGATGGTAGTCATGAATCCTTTTTCGATACCAAAGTTGTCCAAGAGAACTTTGGTTACCGGAGCCAGGCAGTTGGTGGTGCAGGAACCGATAGAGATGACATCATGTTTAGTTTTGTCATATTCATCGGAGTTGATTCCCGGAATAAATGTTCCGTCATGGTTTTTTGCCGGGGCGGATATGATGACTTTTTTGGCGCCGGCTTTGATATGTTTACCGGCTGATTCTTTGGTGCGGAAGAATCCGGTACATTCTAATACAATGTCAACACCGAGTTCTTTCCAAGGCAGGTTTTCCGGGTCTTTTTCCGAGTAGATTTTAATTTTATCACCGTTAACGGTAATTGTATCGCCATCGACTGAAATTTCGCCGGGGAATTTACCATGAACGGAATCATATTTTAAAAGATGAGCAAGAGTTTTGGCATCGGTTAAATCGTTGATACCTACAAAATCGATACCTTTACCCTGGGCAGCTTTGAACACGAGTCTTCCGATACGTCCAAAACCATTAATTGCTACTTTCATGTTACCTCCATAATTATTTATTTTTTTGAGTTATATCTATATTTAAGACCTACAGTAATTGTAGTCGCTGAATAATCTTCAACTGTGAGCAGTCCATCGGGGAATTTTATAGGAGCATAGCGGGCGTGCAGTTCCAGAGAAAGGGTTGAGCTCATTAAATAGTCAAATCCGCCGGCAATCGTATAATTGAAATCAGTAGCCGATTCACCCTGTTCAATCCGGTACGTATAAAAGTAATCGTTGGTCAACTGGACTGTATTGCGACCGTAATAAATTCCACCACCACCGGCGATGAATGGCTGAATTTTTGATGTAGCGGTTCCAAACGGATAAACCTTAAGCTGCAGAAGAATCGGGTATACTATCAGATTGTTTAAGTCATATGTGTTGTAATCAAAGTTACGTACTTCGACAGTCCCTCTATTGGACATACCAAATGAGATTTCGGTATATAATTTTGAAGTCAAACGGTATCCGAAATAACCTTCCGCATAGAAATTTGCATCAGAAATATCTGTCAGGATCTGTTCGGATGAATCAGCACTATATAACAGAGGGGGAGGAGTATCTCCACTGCTGATCCAGGTACCGAGTCTGAAACCGGCATAATATGAATTATTTGAAATATTTACTGGGAGTTCCGTTTCTTCATCATCAGCAAACGGAGTAGATGTGATGCTCAAAACAGCAATCAGGAGTAATGTCAGAAATTTCTTCAATTATTTTCCTCTCAATCAATATTATTTGGACAAATAAACTCGACATATATGAGATGTCAACCTCTATACGTGACTTATTTCACTTATTTTCTTCATTCAAGCGGGTAGAGGTATATTTTTGAATTTTTGTAATCAAAAAGTACTTTGTAATTTTCCAATACCGGGTTGCCGATGTTTCCGGCAATCTGTTCTGATTTTGTAATTCCGTTTTGCATTTCAGGAAGGATAACCGGAATCGAGTCGATCTGGATTAAACCAATTTCAAAAGATTTAGCGACTGCTGATCTGCTTTTGACGATTCCACCAATACCTCCAACGGAATTACGAACATCATCTACAGTTTCTAATTGCTCCTCAAGTAGATTTGAATTTACATAATGCGAATGCAGAATCAATCCGATAGCATTTCCTAAATCGACAATAAAATCTCCTTCGATTCCGTTTATTTTAGCTTTAACTGTAGGGATTTGCATGGAAAGATTAAAATCTATATCAACTCCGCCGGAATCAGCTCGAAATGTTTTCGGGTCAAAGACTGTCAGTAGTTTATTTTTATAATCAATCAAAATCGGGAACCTGGAGAGAAAGTCGTAACCGATAATCCCGCCGAAATTTTCAGAGTTATCAGATTCGGAAGCAATTTGAGACAGGTCCATTTTTCCCGCAACCTGCTGATACAATTTCAGATTACCGATTTCAATTGAGTCTGTCTGCATCAATTCTACATCCTCGAATCCAGCGACACCCATTGCAGGAAGGGTGCCGATGGTCTCCAAAGCGAGGTCTTCGACTACGGGCTTGTTGAAAATATTGGCAGCTGCACCGGAATCGAGAATCATCCAGACTTTTTTGTGCCCATTGATTATGACTGGTATCTGGATATGACCGTTTACATATTTCAAACCGATAGTTTCGGTCTGTTTATGTCCAGGAAAGAGGTAGTCTATTTTAGATTGTCGGTTGAATGCAAACTTCGATTTATCGATATTTGCATTCAACGTTATCGAATCTATTGTCATGGAAATTGTAAAATTTACCGGTTCGATTTTGGATGTAAGAGAAGTCGCTACAGGAAAATCATTGTAAATTTTGTAGTTTGATTCGATTGTCGTAGCTTCCATCATATCATACTTACTGATAAATCCTTCTCTCAGCCCGGTCTCTATATTGTAATACGTAAAAAGGGTGTCTGATCCGGGAAAGACCATCGTAACCATATGGCATGATGTGTTATTAAATTCAGTAATGCCTGAATATTCAATATTTACAGTATCAGATTTTTGTAATATGTACTCAAATGAAGAGAGGTAAAGAGATTTCAGAAGTTCTTTTTCTTCATGACCGGTTACTTTGGAGCGTTTTCCATTCATATCGGTTTGCCATGCAGTAGAACCGTCATAGCCTTGTTCAATTGAAAAACCGGCAAAAGCTATAGATATGTAAAAATTATTCGGGAAATCAGTGATTTGAGTAAATTGACCTTTCATAAAACCCATCGAAGCAGAGCCGCTCATATATAATGATTGACAATTTTTGATCGATTGTAATCCTTTTTCCCCGCCTATTGATTTTAGCAGTAATGAGTCAACATCAATAGCTGATGCAGATGTTGTGAAACTTATAAGAAAAAGCAGGATGTTCAAATATTTTGCCATCATTCCTCCATTAAATGATTATACAACTTTGAAGTATAAAAAGGTCAGAAATATGAAAATGAAATAAAAAAAACCGGACTAATTACATAGTCCGGTTTTTAAACTCATATTTTCTTTTAACTCTCTATATACTTACTCAAAATATTATTCATGCGAGAAGTCATTTTTGAGTTCGGATAGACTTCGGTAGCACCGGCGGTTTTTGCTGCTTTCATCTGATCTTTGAGAACATGGGGAGAGTAACAAACAATCGGAATAGACTGGGTAGCACCGTATGAGCGAAGTTTATTGATGAGCGATGGTGCTTCTATACCGTTCAGATTAAGATCAATAATGATCAAATCCGGTTTTATCTCCTGGGCTTTTGTAAAGATATCATCTGACCTGATAGCCTTGATTCCTTCGGCATCCATACCGTCAAGGATCGTCATAATCTTGGATGTAAAGATCATATTATTGGCAGCAATTATTACTTTTTTGTTCATTCGCCTTACCAATCCCTAAGATTACAATACTATAATACATAAGCAGTTAGTGTATCCCAATAACATCCAACTGCTCGCTTCTAAACTAATATACTACATTTGTACGAAAATTGAAAGAGGTTGGTTGAAAAAAAGCTCAAAAATTATCAGGTATTAAGTTAACGTGCTGATAGGTAATGACATACAAAAAGCGGTTTAGAGCTTGACAGCTATTTCGTTTATGTTTATCATAGCCTATGCCGATAGGAATTCGTGAAATAAGCCGCAACGCGGAATCTGTACTTTTAAAAATCCCCCAAAATACTGAAGATTACCTGGCTCAAGGAATTGCTCTGATATTTACTGATTGTGACCAAAGGATGAGCAACAGATGAAAGTCATCGGAGTCATACCAGCGCGATTAAACTCTCAGCGGTTTCCCAAAAAGGTTCTCTATCGGTATCTTGGAAAGCCGCTTCTTTATTATATACATCACGAACTAACTAAATCAAAAGAGATAGATGCGTTTTATATCGCCACTGATTCCAAGGAAATTGAAATGGAGGCACATAAGTTCGGTGCTCAGGTTATCCGGACATCTGGAAAGCATCGAACAGGCTCCGACCGCTTACATGAAGTCAGCCGAAAAGTCTCAGGTGATATTTATGTTAATATTCAGGCTGACAATTTTGGTTTAAAAACAGCTGGACTTGATAGAGTCGTCAAAAAGTTTAAATCTGAAAAGAATGAAGAATTCGGAACTATTGCTAAAAAGATAACATCAACGAGAGAACTTACGGATCCGAATAATGTGAAATTGACTTTGGACAGAGACGACCATGCGATAACCTTCTCACGGTTCCCTCTTCCGTATATCAGAGATACCAAAAAGGTTGATTATAAGAACTTTGCATATTATTATCATATAGGAATATATCTGTTTACCAAATCAGGCATTTCGAAGTTTGCCTCATGGAAACAGTCACCGATTGAAAAAGCGGAATCACTTGAACAGATGCGGATTTTGGAAAACGGTCACACCCTGAAAGTGTACAAATCTAAATTTGAAACTGTTTCAATTGATACGAAAAAGGATTTGAAAAAAATTGAAGGTATTTATAAATAAGGTGTACTATGGCAGATAAGACAAAATATATTTTTGTTACAGGAGGAGTTGTATCATCCTTAGGGAAAGGGATATCAGCATCTTCTTTGGGGTTGTTGCTTATTAAACGGGGTCTTAAAGTTGCTAATATTAAATGTGATCCGTATATCAATGTCGATCCGGGTACAATGAATCCGTTTCAGCATGGGGAAGTGTATGTTACCGATGATGGTTCCGAAACAGATCTTGATTTAGGACATTATGAACGGTTTTTAGATTCCTCGCTTTCCAAGGAAAACAATGTTACAACCGGTCAGGTTTATAATACTGTTATCACCCGTGAACGTCGGGGGGATTATCTTGGTGCTACCGTTCAGGTCATTCCTCATATTACCGAAGAGATTAAAAAGCGGATTAAACATTTTGAGCGTTCAGAAGAAAAACCTGACGTCACAATCGTTGAGATCGGCGGAACTGTCGGTGATATTGAATCACTTCCATTTTTAGAAGCAATTCGACAGATCGGCTTGGAAGACGGTTTGGATAATGTTATGTACCTGCATGTAACACTTGTGCCTTATATCAGGACTGCCGGTGAATTTAAGACAAAACCTACTCAGCATTCAGTCAAAGAGCTTCGCGGTATCGGAATCCAGCCGAATATGCTTTTATGCCGTTCAGCAAAACCGATTACCGATGATTTGCGTAAAAAGATTTCATTGTTCTGTTCCGTACCGACAAAAGCGGTTATCACGGCTGAAGATGTTTCTACTATTTATGGTGTTCCATTAAATCTGCATGCTCAGGGAATAGATGATATTGTCTGCAATCATTTTGGTTGGGATGTTCCGGCTCCTGATATTCTTGAATGGGAACAGATGGTTGAAAAGATTATCAATCCGCAAAAACATATTAAAATCGGTATCTGCGGAAAATATGTAAATCTGAAGGATGCATATAAATCGATTATTGAATCTTTTGTTCATGCCGGTGTTTCATCTGATGCCGAAGTAGATCTGGTCTGGGTATCCTCCGAAGAGATTAAAAAACATGGTCCTGAAAAGTTCTTAAATGATGTTGACGGACTGCTCATTCCCGGTGGATTTGGGGAACGGGGTGTTGAAGGAAAAATCGAAGCAATCCGTTATGTTCGTGAAAACAATATACCATTTTTAGGTATTTGTCTCGGTATGCAGTGTGCTGTAATCGAATATGCCAGAAATGTTTGTAATCTTGAAGATGCTCATAGTTATGAATTTTATCGTGATTTAAAACATCCGGTAATTCATTTGATGGCTGATCAGGAAGGTGTGACCGATTTAGGCGGAACTATGCGCTTAGGAGCATATCCATGTACTGTTGAAAAGAATACAAAATCTGAAGATGCTTATCAGAAATCAGATATTTCAGAGCGGCATAGACACCGCTATGAACTGAATAATTCCTATAGAGAAATGCTGATGCAGCATGGTCTGATTATGGCCGGGGTTTCTCCTGATAATCGTTTGGTCGAGATCGTTGAAGTCAAAGATCATCCCTGGTTTGTCGGAGTGCAGTTCCATCCTGAGCTCAAATCAAGACCGACTAAACCACATCCGCTCTTCCGGGATTTTGTAAAAGCCGCCGTTACTTATTTTGAAAAAAAAACCAAAAAAACTGATAAAGAATCGGTGGAAGTTACAAACTAATATCTATGAATAAGATTATTTTAAGTGTTCTCGTAGTCTGTATATCTTTAACAGGCTGCGAGAATGAACCTGATTTAGGTCCCCAGGATGAAAAATTTGTCGGTACTTATTTGGTACGTGATTTGACCTTAACTGAGGATGAGATTTTAGAAGATTCTATAACCTTTCGTGTGATAAGAAATACGACCTATGAAATGTCTATATTTTATCATATTCGCGGGTTGAATGAAATGTGTAGTAATTCAGGTACAATACTTGATTTTGGAACAGGGAAAGCATCTTTTGATCCGACAAATGTTGCTGGTAATAATTGCCAGAATAGAGCACCATTCGGGACATTTGCTGCTGACTTTATCAATATTCCCGGAGAGATTCATATTACCAAATCTGTGCAAGGTACTGATGCGCAGAATGTCTATTATGATTCACTCTATCAGATCATTCTTAAACAGTGAGATTAAGACTTTCTAAATAATTTTACGTTTCATTCTTATCTCCGGGGGAATTCAGGGTGGTTATATCACCTATGATGATACTAATTATATTTCATATTCAAAAGGGGATATTCTCAAGCGGGTACAGCTTGTCGAATAACTACATCAGTTGACCGGTCTTATAATAAGGAAGATAAATCGAAAACATATAGTATAAAGATATGACTATATATAAAGGGAGCAGATAGCGAATTTTTTTCCGTTCAATTGCGCTACCAATCATAATAAAAAATGGAAATGCTACCAGAATATGCCTGTAAAAACAATCGGTAGTGCCGGCAGTTGGGGTGAACAGAAAAATACCAAACATATAAATCAAAAGATAGATGTTTACTTTTTTATTGAAAAATATGGAAGTAAATAACGGTATAAACAGAAGCATTATCCAGACAGGATGCTGATATTCCATTGTTGATATATCTTTCAGTACAATATATAACGGGAAAGCTGCCTTGTGTGCGTAAAACCATTGTGATTGAAAATCTGTATATAAAAAGAAATTATCAAAAGTAACATAATAATACAAACAGTATAAAATCAGTCCTGCGCCTACTGCGGTAATCGCAGAACCAATTTTAATAAAAACTGATTTCGGTAGTTCATTTCTTTCAATAATCATATAAATCAACAAAGGGAGGGTGATGACGATACCGGATGGATAAATCACTGCCAACAGCCCGCACAAAGGGGTCAAAAGGATATAATTTTTTTTAAAAAAGAGTTTAAAAATTACAAGTACTGTCAAAAGATAGAGCGAATACGGAAACACTGTTAAAAAGTAAAATGATGTTGGAAAAACGAACAAAGCAATAAGCGTTGTAACGGCAATCTTCTGATTGAAGAAATCTTCAGTTATGCCATATAGTAGCAGGAGCGCCAACCAGAATGAGAGCCAGCTTAATCCAATCAGAATATATTGTATATTTAAGGGTATCCAGGAAAGCAAATAGGCAACAAGGGGATAGCCCGGAAACCAGCCGACATTACCGCAAATTGTGGAAACCCTGTTTGTGCATGGCTCAACTTTGTATCCATCCCGGGCAATTGAGAGGTAATGCTGTCCATCCCATTGAGTCAGCATTCGGGGGAAAGCTGTATATTTTTTCTCTCCTGATTGAAACAGCGCAACAAAAATGGCTAAAAAAACTATAAAAGAGAGGGTCGGGATGTAGAATCTCGGGCTTTTTACATAATCTATGTTCATATTATTATCATCTTCAACTTAGTGTCATTTCAATGTATACTAAAGAAGTAAGAAGCGAAATTAAAATTTTAACAGGTGCTAAATATTTGAAAAATTGATTTTTCAGCTAAAATTGACCCTCCACATGAAATGATATTTCACTTGTTATTGATTGACAATAAATCTTCTTTTGGCTATTCTATCATTCTAACTGATAACAAATTATGAGAAAAACCTTCGTATACATATTTCTACTGTTTCTGCTTTCAGCAGTAAATCTGATGAGTCAGGAAACCAAACCGTTATTTGATAATGCGATTAATCCTGATTTATACATGATGAGACCCGGAGATCAGCTTGAGGTTTCATTTATCAATTCAAATCTGAAATCAATCAAACTAACGATAAATCCAGAAAGTAATATCATTCACGAAACGATCGGGTTGATTGATGTTAAAGGTAAATCACTTTCTGAGACTAAGACGATTTTGCTCACAATTTTAAAAAAACTGTATATGGTTGAGAATATCTCGATTTCCATAACAGAGCCGAGACCGATTTCTATTGCAGTATACGGTGCGGTGAGGCGTCCTGGATTTTATCAGGCGATCTCCTCTGAAAGAGTATCATCTGTGATTGATAAAGCGGGGGGGATTACTGATGATGGTTCGCTGCGTAACATTTTGTTTACCGGTGGAGTCAAGGAACTGGTTGTTGACCTCGATAAAGCTGAAAACTTAGGTGATCATAAATCAAATCCGTATCTGTATGCCGGTAATACAATTGTCGTTCCCGGTAAGATAGCCAGCCGTGTGCAGGTCATCGGGGAAGTAAATAAACCGCGGGAAATCGAGCTTTTAGAAACGGATACGTATGAAACATTGATTGCGCTTGCCGGTGGGTTTAACCAGTTTGCTGACAAGAATAAGATTGTCGTTATTCGTGGGAACAAACAGATCGGTCCTGAGAATATTCAACCTGACGATATTATAAAAATTTATCAAAAAACAGATAAGCAGAATATTGTTTCTATTTTTGGTGCAGTTACAAATCCCGGTATATATGACTTTACAAACGGACTTACAGTCACTGAACTAATAAATCAAGCCGGTGGTAATCAGACCGATGCGAACTTATCATTGTTAACTGTGTTCAGAAAGCCAAGAGTCGATCTTGAAGGACATGCCACGACCCTCAGATATCCGATTTCTAAACCGGTTAGCGAATCAGATAGTAAGCTGAATTCAATAAATTTACAACCAAATGATTCGGTGTTTGTCCCGATAAAAGTAGGGTTTGTCAGAGTAACCGGTGAGGTTCTCAACCCCGGATATTTCCCTTACAAAAATTCCGGAGATGCTTCTTACTATATTACAAATGCCGGTGGGTATACACCAAAGGCTGATAAATCGTATGTACTGATTTTTAATCCGGTTTCAAAATTGACAACCAAATCGAGCTCATCTGTAATTGTCAATGATGGTGTTGAAATTCAGGTTGAACTTTTAGAGGAACTTAAGTGACCCAAAGCGAATCAAATAATTTCTGGGCTTTACTCGAGGTACTTGCTAAACGCCGCAATATGATTTTTGCTGTTGTCATATTAGCAACACTCGGGGCTGTTGTTACAGCAATGGTTTTACCAAAATGGTATCGAGCTAACGCATTGCTGCTTCCTCCTAAAAATGTTGCCCCTGCGATATCCGGATCAGCAGAAATATCAGAAGCGATTTCTATAACATCCGGATTGAATCTACCGGTGTTAACAACCCCAACCGATGTCTATGCCCGCATGCTGAAAAGCAGGACAGTAACATCAAAATTGATTGACTCTTATAACTTAAAAGATAGATATAAAACTACGAATTTTGAAGAGACCTTTGATGCTCTGATGTATTATACGTCAATCAGGGTAACTGAAGAAGGACTTCTTTCTGTTTCTGTCGAAGATAAAGATCCTCAGATGGCAGCTGATTTAACAAATGGTTTTATCGATGAACTTGATAAAGTAAACAAGCAAATTATCTCTGAGCGGATTGCTGAAACAAGAGATTTTGTTGAAAGCAGACTGAATCAGGTCAAACAGGAACTTGATTCCTCCCGGTTTGCATTGGAAGAATTTCAGGTGAAGTTTAAAACTGTTGATTTTGATGAACAGACCAGGCTGGCTGTTGAACAAGCGGTTCAGTTAAAAATCAAATTAGCGGAACTTGATTTAAAATATAAGATGAACCAGATTACTCTTGGAAAAGAGAATGCAGAACTTGTTAAAATAGAACAGGAGCGGGATATCATTAAGCGTCAGCTCTCAGAGCTTGAGACAATAAACCCCGATAGCTCTTTTTTCTCCCTCCCTGTGGCTGAGATTCCGAAACTCAAAGGTCAGTATGAAATCCTTTATTCCAGGGTCAAAGTAGCTGAAGCTCTCTATAAAGTTTTACTGCAGCAGAATGAACAGGCAAAAATGAAAGAGTTTGAAAAGATGCCGACGATTTCAGTTCTGGACCATGCACAGGTTCCAGAGATTAAAAGCCGGCCTAAAAGAACATTAATCGTTCTGGGTACTTTTTCAGTCTCTTTTATATTCGCACTTTTCTTAGCGCTACTGCTTGAATATTTTGTAAAATTGAAAGAAAAAAATATCGATGATTATAACCGGGCAATGTTTTTCCTCTCCCGTTATTTCGGCTGGCTCCCCGGTGTAAAAAAATCTGAACAAAAATAACCATACAATTGTACAAGGATTTGATATGTCTACAAATATAATATCTGCATCGGCAGAGTTAGAATCTAATTGTAAAATGGGACAGTTTTGTGTCATAGGTGACCATGTTACAATCGGACTTGGCTGTGTGATTGGTAACCATGTGACTATACATGAAGGAACTACTATTGGTGATAATGTCCGTATCGATGACAACACGGTCATAGGAAAACGTCCTATGAAAGCCGCTAACTCAGCTGTCACCAAAGATGATGAACTTCCTCCGACAGACATTGCTTCTAACTGCATTATAGGCACCAATGTTATCATTTACCGGGGTGCTGATATATCTGATAACGTCTTAATCGCTGATCTTTCAACAGTTCGGGAAAATGTTAAAATCGGAAAGAAAACTATTGTTGGTCGGGGTGTGGCGATTGAGAATTTCTGTAATATCGGAGCGTATGTGAAACTTGAAACAAATGTTTATGTGACCGCTTATTCTGATATCGAAGACAGAGTATTTATAGCACCGTGTGTCGCAACATCAAATGATAACTATATCGGTCGAACCGAAGATAGATTTAAAAACTTTAAAGGAGTTATTGTTAAAAAAGGTGCCCGTATTGGTGTCAATGCAACGATTCTGCCCGGGAAAACAATACATGAAGATGCGTTGATTGCAGCCGGAGCGCTGGTCACCAAAGATGCGCCTGCAAAGAAAATTATCGCCGGAATGCCGGGGAAGGTTCTCCGTGACGTTCCGGAAGATCAACTTTTGGAAAATCAAGGCTGGAAGGATTGAATCTAAATATGTCAGTACCGCTTTTAGACCTCTCGCGTCAGTATGCCTATCTTAAAGATGAGATGGATGCTGCTGTATTAAATGTATTAGACCATGGCTGGTTTATTTTAGGACCGGAAGTCAAAGAACTTGAAGAAAAATTAGCAGAGCTTTCTCACGTCGGATATGCCCGTGGGGTTGCTTCGGGAACCGATGCATTACTACTTGCACTCTTTGCAGCCGGTGTAAAACCGGGGGATGAAGTTATCACTACCGATTTTTCATTTTTTGCGACAGCCGGTGTAATAAGCAGACTTGGTGCAACCCCGGTATTTGTTGATATCGAAGAGGATAGTTATAATATCGACCCGAAGCTTATTGAGGCTGCCGTTACCGATAAAACTAAAGCGATTGTACCGGTACATCTGTTTGGGCAGCTTGCTGACATGGACCCGATAATGGAGATCGCTAAAAAACATAATCTGAAAGTCATCGAAGATGCTGCTCAGGCGGTTGGTGCCGAGTACAAAGGGAAGCCTGCCGGTTCCATTGGCGATTTTGGCTGTTTTTCATTTTATCCGTCAAAAAATCTGGGTGCAGGTGGTGATGGCGGTTTCATCACAACATTGACCGATGAAAATGCCGAGCTTTTGACAATTCTTCGG
Organism: Calditrichota bacterium; assembly: GCA_008501655.1. Taxonomy (GTDB): domain Bacteria; phylum Zixibacteria; class MSB-5A5; order GN15; family FEB-12; genus QQUK01. The sequence goes on along the minus strand of QQUK01000313.1, from coordinate 5,285 downwards.
AACCACGGTGCAAAGCCTAAATACTATCATAAAATTGTCGGTTTTAATTCACGTCTGGCATCTATACAGGCTGCTATTCTTTTGGTAAAACTTCCCCATTTACGTAAATGGTCGGAAAAACGGATCGAACATGCCAAAAAATATGATGAAGCGTTTGCATCAGCATCGCAAATTACTACTCCTAAGGTTATGGATTATTCGACATTTCATATTTACAACCAGTATACTATAGCGATTCCAAACAGGGCGGAACTTCAGGCAAAACTGAACGAAGAAAATATCGGATGTGATATATATTATCCGGTACCTTTTCATAAACAGGAATGTTTTGCTGACTTAGGGTATAAACCGGAAGAATGTCCGGTGTCAAATAAAGCTGCGGATTCGGTAATTTCTATTCCGATTTATCCGGAGATGACAGCTGATGAACAACAGTCTGTGATTAAGGCTGTGTTATCCGTTTGCGGATAATACTACAGTGTTACATATACAGTTTTAAAGAGTTTTAATAGAAAAAGTCCACTTCGACTCCGCTCAGTGTGACTTTTTCTTTATTAATGATTTCATAAAACCAATTTTATAAGACTTTATTGTAGTCGGTTATTCCGGATAACTGTTTTTGTTGTTATCTATTTGGATTCTCTGTATTATTTCAACGAATATGAACGCAAAAAAGAAAATACCGCTCTACGATATCAATCTTTCAGATGCAGCCAAAAGTAACGTTAATTCGGTTCTCGATTCAGGCTGGTTATCACCGGGTAAATATTCCAAAAAGTTTGAGGAAAAAATCTGTGCATTGACAAATTGCAAGCATGGCGTTGTCTGTTCATCAGCTACTGATTCTCTGCAGCTTGCCCTCTTTGCTTTAGGTATTGGTGCCGGGGATGAAGTCATTACAACTCCGTTTACATTTGTTGCAACTATTGAAGCTATCTTAGCGGTTGGAGCGACACCTGTGTTTGCTGATATTCAGAAAGACTCGCTTCATATCGATCCGGTTTCTGTTGAAACGAAACTTACACCGGCGACGAAAGCTATAATCACAGTGGATATCGGGGGAGAAGCTTGTGATTATCAGACTCTTAAAAAGATTTGTACAGGACATAAAATTGCTCTCATCGCTGACTCTGCTCATGCAATCGGAACAACTTATAAAAAGAAATATATAACACATTATGCCGATGCTGTGGTAGTTTCGTTTCATACGACTAAAAACCTTATCTGTGGAGAAGGTGGTATTGTACTTTCGAGACATAAGTCGATGACAGATTCAATTCGATTGATTTCCCGTCATGGGATGACAAAAACCGCCAGCGACCGGAAAAAATCAAACAGCTGGGAGTATGATATTGTTTCCCCCGGAATAAAAGCGAATATGTCGGAAGTTCATGCAGCAATCGGATTAGGACAGTTGACTGTTTTTAAGAAAGAACAAAGCCAACGAAAAAAAATTGCTGAACGGTATTTGAAAAATCTATCAATGCTTAAAGAGTTTATAAGTTTACCGTCAAAAGAGTCATCAAACGAACATGGCTGGCATCTTTTTATAATTCAACTGAATCATGAAAAGATAAATTTAAGCCGTGATGATTTTATTCGGGAGATGGCTAAAAAAGGTATCGAATGCGGGGTTCATTATAAACCGCTCTTTGAAATGACTTATTATAAAAAAGCGATGCAGCTGAAATCGGAAAATTTTCCAAATGCCAAACTTGCCGGACAATCGGTGGTGACTCTGCCGTTATATCCGATACTAAATCTATCCGATATTGATTATATTTCAGATTCAATTAAAAAGATACTGCTATAATAAATGCCTCTCTAAAATTCTTGTTATGAGAGCCTTTTTTTATTATTAATACAATATGCCAGCTAATCTGCCCCCACAATATTATGAGCTCGAACGAGCATTTAAAGAAGAGTTAGATCCCCGGGAAAAACTGCGTATGGCTGAAGAGCTTTTGCGCATGATGCCGAAACATAAGGGGACTGACAAACTTCAGGCTGATATGAAATCTAAAATCTCCAAATTGAAAAAGGAGATTGAAGGGGGTGGAAAATCACATGGTGCCAAGCAAGTCAAGGCATTGGACCATATTGAAAAAGAGGGAGCCGGGCAGATTATTTTTATCGGTCCACCCAACTGCGGAAAGTCATCACTGGTCGATGCTTTAACCGCGGCGAAACCATTGATTGCTGACTATCCGTATGCAACCAGAGAACCTCTGCCTGGGATGTGTGAGTATGACACCGTGCAACTCCAACTGATTGATACACCGCCTATATCAACAGAACTCTTTGAAAGTTATATGAATGGACTTATCCGGAATGCTGACTTAGTTGTACTGATTGCAGATCTTGAATCTGAAAAGATGATAGAAGATTTGCAGTACATTGTCGAACAACTTAAAGAGCGAAGAATTATTCTAAAAAAGGACAGGTCTGAATCTCCCGAGGATGTCCGTCTTTCATATCGTCCAACAATCATCTGTGCTCATAAAGAGTATGAAGATGAGGATGGTTCCAAACGAAAGAAAATTACTGAGATTTTTCCTGATTTTAAGATGGTGGCTACATCGATATTAGATGAAGACTCGTTGGAGCTTTTGCAAAAAACAATGTTTGAGGCTCTTGATATCATCAGGATATATACCAAACCGATTGGACATGACCCTGATTACAATGACCCGATAATTCTGCCGATTGGGGGGACGGTTGAGGATGCGGCGATTGGGTTACATAAGGATTTTGCTAAAAAATTGAAGTTTGCCAAAATCTGGGGTGAGGGGAAGTTTGATGGACAGAAAGTCCAGTCGGATTATGTTCTTGCTGATAAAGATATTTTAGAATTTCATATGTAAATATTCCTATCTAACTTCTCTCTCAATTGTATAAAAGCTAAAGTTTTTATTAACTTGACTTTAGTTATGCAAAAAGGCAGATTTAAAATATGATTAAACCTTTGAATTATTCAATCATGGATGTCCTCTGGTCACCGATACGGGCTTTGTCGGCTAAAAAAATTATGGTGATGACATTATCGCTGCTGGTTTCATTATTGATTTATAATCTGTTTACGTATCTGGCTTTCTGGATTGATAATGATGATATTTCTACGATTTTTAATGTTTATGCTTTTTTCCCATTTTATAAAATGATATTCGGAAATCTGAGTGCACAATTTCTCTTTTACTTCGGGATACTCTGCTCGGTATTGACGATAATGCTCGGGTTTACCGGTGTATCTATTCTTGAGATTGAGATTATCCGGGGGAATAGATTTATGTCGCCGTTTGCTGCGATTAAATTTGCATTAAAAAGATTTAAACAGTTGTTTTTAGCTGAACTCGGGATAGCGCTGTTTATTGGGTTTATTATCCTGTTGTTTATGCTGTTTGGGCTGGTCGGAAGGATTCCGTATATCGGGGAATGGATTTATTCGATTCTGTTTGTCATTCCGAATCTGATTATAGCTATCCTGACTGTTTTCATCTTTGCTGTTTTTTGTGTTTCTGTCTTTTTGCTTCCTTCGGTGACCGCAGCTGAACGAAAAGGTGAGGCGTTTCAGTCGATTCTTGAAACATTTTCAACGATTATTCTCCAGCCCCTGCGCTGGTGTTATTATACTGTGTGGATTTTAGTCTCCGCCAAGCTTGCCTCTTTTGTGTATGCATATTTCTGTTATCGCTCGGTGCAGTTTATAGCCTGGACGACTTCGATAACCGGCGGTGAGAATTTAAAGTCACTTGTGAAAAGTTCGATGGCGCTTCTGCCGATCCGTTCTGATGTTGTCTATCATGCCTGCAATATTTTCCCCGGTGTTGATTTTTCCTTTTCTCTGGTGAAATATGCCAAATTTGCTTCTCATGGTCCGGTCTCTTATCTGATGGCGTTTATGGTTTTTGTCATTTTTGCATCGGTTATCGGATATTTTTTGACGGTTCTTGCTGTCGGTCAGACGCGGGCATATGTCGTTATCCGGTATTTGAAAGATGGGTATAAAATTGATAACGAAGAACCGGAACATGCCGTCAAACCGCGATCGGAAATCATAGAATAATTCCAACATGCAAATAATCCGTTCTATAAAAAAAATGCAATCCGTTGTTCGGGAGTTATCAAAAAAGAAAACAATCGGGCTAGTACCTACGATGGGATTTCTCCATGACGGGCATGTCTCGCTTATTCAAAAAGCATTGAAACATTCAGATATAGTCATCACAACCATATTCGTAAATCCTGCACAGTTTGCTCCTAATGAAGATCTCGACAGATACCCCCGAGATGAAAAAGGGGATATAGAGAAAATAAAAAGCGCCGGCGGGAAGATTGTTTTTATTCCGAAAGCATCGGATATCTATCCCGACAACTATCAAACGTATGTCGAGGTTGGAGATTTGTCACAAACACTTGAGGGAGCATCACGACCTTCACATTTTAAAGGGGTGACAACGATTGTAGCCAAGCTTTTTAATATCACCCGCCCTGATGTTGTAGTCTTTGGACTTAAAGATTACCAGCAGGCGATGGTTTTAAAAAAGATGACGCACGATTTAAACTACCCAATAAAATTTATAATTGCTCCTACTGTTCGAGAAAAAGATGGATTGGCGATGTCATCAAGGAATAAGTATTTCAGCCCTAAACAAAGACCTGAATCTCTGGCGTTATACTTCGCATTAAAAACTGCCAAAGAGATGGTGAAATCAGATATCAAAGATACCAGTCAGATAAAAAAAGAGATGAAGGCGGTTATACAGGCAACCTGTCCGACAGCTCAAATCGATTATATTGCGTTTACAGATTTTAATTCTCTTGATCCGGTAAAAAAAATAGTCAAAAATACAATCTGTTCGCTGGCTGTCCGGATTCATGCAGTTCGTTTGATTGATAATATGAAATTATTATAAAAGTAAATTTCCGAGCCCCATAAACAGCTTCAAGTTCCCTTATTTCTCCCACAACCTCAGAGTGATAATACCCAAGTTCTCCGAATGTATCGGGGACAAGGATATCTCCAGCAACAATTAAAGCTGCTATTGCGATAAGGATAATGATGAAAACGGAGATGAGTGGAGCGGGAATCTTAGACTTGTTCGCCTATTTTTTTCTTGCGTGATGAATTATCTTTAAGTATATATATAATACAAATATAGTCTTAAATTCAAACTAATAATTGAGACAATTTTGTATTTTATCACATCAGCGTAAAACAGCTCGAGAAATCATCGATTGTAACTAATACTAGTAATAAATGTATCTGATTGTTGCGATAGATACGT
>QQUK01000073.1 GCA_008501655.1 Calditrichota bacterium | reverse complement strand
TGTCAAAGGGAAAGCTTCTCTTTCTCTGAAGAGTATGTACAATGCAGTACTCTCTGCCCAGAATCTAGTATTCAGATTTGCACGGAGTGGTGCGAGCGGTAGCAATATCCATGGTAACGTTATTAAGGAGCAGAAAATTGAATCGAATGCTGACATACATTATTTTTCAACCGGTACTAATGCCAAAGCTGATACTACTGTTCTGGAAGAGAGTCTCTTTTATAGAGGTGAAAAAATCATTGATACTGCTGAGATCATGCTGCCGGGACCACATAACCTGCAGAATGTTTGCGCAGCGGTTATTGCAGCGAAGCTGTTTGATATTTCAACAGATGATATCGTTAAAGTCCTCAAGACATTTGCCGGTGTCGAACATCGAATGGAAAATGTCGGATCGATTGCCGGGATCACTTTTATCAACGACTCAAAAGCTACGAATGTAGATTCCGTCTGTTATGCCCTTCGTTCTGTAAAAACAAATCTCTACCTTATAGCCGGTGGGCGGGATAAGGATTCTGATTTTCGTCCTCTCATCAGATACGGTAAGGATAACATTAAATCGATTATCGCAATTGGTGAGGCAAAAGATAAACTATTTCAAACTCTTGGGAACAACTATCCGGTGCTGTTTGCAGATAGTTTAGAGGAAGCAGTTGGAAAATCATTTGAGCTTGCTACACCGGGAGATACAATTATGCTCTCGCCGGGATGTGCCAGTTTTGATATGTTTGAAAATTTTGAACACCGGGGTCGTGCATTTAAAAATGCTGTAGCTGATTTAAAAAACGGAAAGAATAAAAATGAGACGATTAACCAAAAATAGCAAAATAGACGAAGGACTGTTAGCTGCATTTATAACTGTTTCAGCTCTCGGTCTGGTGATGATCTATTCGACTTCTTCTATCCTTGCTGAAAACAAATTCGGATCGGATATATTCTTTTTGAAAAATCAGATTAAATGGCTGATTCTCTCAGCGATAGTAGTCTTTTTCATTATGAAAATGGATCTCCAGCGGTTATCACTTTACTCTGCTCCGGCGCTGTTACTTGTTATTTTTATGCTTTGTTTAGTCTTTTTATGGAATCCGGTTAATGGTTCACAGAGATGGATAAAACTTGGAATCATAAATATTCAGCCATCGGAGTTGTTTAAATTTGTAATGATAATGTTTTTAGCATTTTCACTATCCAAAACAACCCGTGATATTACTGATTTAAAACAATTGCTTTTCCCGTATACACCGATTATTGGTATTGGCTTGCTTTTGATTGTTATGGAACCTGATTTAGGAACTGCAATTGTAATAGCGTTGACAGCGATAGGTGTATTTTTTCTGGCTGGTGCAAAAATTAAACATCTGTTCATGGGACTTGCCCCGGTCGGTGCCGGTGCAGCCTTTATGGTGTTTGTTCTTGGTTATAAAAAAGCAAGAATCACCGATTATATTTCATCGATCTCTGATCCGCTTGCCGGAAGTTATCAGGTGAAGCAGGCCGCGTTGACTCTCGGTTCCGGTGGGATTTTTGGAATGGGACTTGGTGATGGTCGACAGAAACTATTCTTTTTACCGTACCCGCACACCGATTTTATTTTTGCTGCTATTGGTGAAGAAGTCGGATTGATAGGTCTTACAATAATTCTGATGCTATTCTTCTATATCATATATAGAGGATTTAAAATCGCATCAAATCAACCGGATAAATTTGGGTATATCTTAGCATCGGGAATTACCCTTTCACTCTTTTTAAACATTGCCATTAACTTAGGAGTTGTCACAGTCTTGTTACCGGTAACCGGATTACCACTTCCATTTATCTCATACGGTGGTTCATCGTTTTTGATTTCATCGGCAATGATAGGTGTTCTGCTGAATCTCTCAAGAAGGATGGTGCGCCGATGACTGAGATGAAAAATGTAAGATTGATTTTTGCAGGTGGTGGTACCGGAGGACATCTTTTTCCAGCACTGGCGATTGCTGACCGCGTTACAGAGCTATTGAAGGATAAAATGAATTCTGAAATTATATTTATAGGTACCAAACGGGGAATCGAATACCGGATGAAAGATAAACTTGGCTATCCGCTTCATATTATAAATATGCGAGGGATCGTCCGTTCTTTCACTTTAAAGAACCTTCTCGTGCCTTTTATAATCATAGCAGCTCTGTTTAAAGCTCATTCTCTATTGAAAAAATTCCGTCCCCATATTGTTATAGGTACCGGCGGCTATGTTTCCTGGGCTATCCTCAAAGCTGCGGCATCAAAAAAAATACCGGTTATTATTCAGGAGCAGAATTCATTCCCAGGAGTTACAACCAGACAGATTGCTCCGGTTGCACAGACAATCTATCTCGGATTTGCCGGTGCTGAAAAATATTTAAAGACTACAGCGGAGATTAAAGTTGTTGGTAATCCGGTAAGAAAAGCAATCAAGAAAATATCTAAAAATGAAGCGTGCAGTACATTGAATCTCGATCCGGATAAAACAACGATTCTGATTCTCGGTGGTTCACAAGGTGCGCGTTCTGTGAATAATGCTGTTCTAAAGTCATTGGAAAATAATCCACTATCGGAGCATTACCAATTGTTATGGCAAACGGGGAAAAGAGACTACAAGGATGTGGTCGAGAAATTGCATGAGAGAGCCAAAAGTTTGCAACTTTTCCCGTTTGCCAACTCGATGACAGAAATTTATTCGGCGGCTGATATTGTAATCGCCCGGGCCGGAGCGTTGACAATTGCTGAAATCATCAATTGCGGATTACCATCATTGCTGATTCCCTATCCTTTTGCAGCCGGGGACCATCAAAGAAAAAATGCCGAGGAACTGGTTACCGGCAGTATGGCGACTATGATTTTGGAAGATGAACTAAAAGATAAAGATATTTTACAGGAAGCAGTCAGTCTGCACCAAAGCGAATCTTTTAATATTATGAAAGAATCAATCAAAAGTCATACAAAGGATAAAAAAGAAGCAGTTGATTGTATAGCTGAAGATATAATTTCACAGCTTGAGGCTGTGGCATAGGAGAAATAAGATTGAAGAGAGCAGACACCATTGAAACATTCACTCAGTCTTTTTCAAAAGAGAGAAATATGTTTGGAAAAATAAAAAAATTGTTTTTTGTCGGCATCGGTGGAGCGGGTATGTCCGGTATCGCTGAGATTCTGCATAATCTTGGATATGAAATATCCGGTTCAGATAACACACCAAGTGAGATAACCGAATATTTATCAAACCTCGGAGTTAAAATCTACAACAGTCATTTGGCATCAAATCTGAACGATACAGAAGTTGTAGTAATAACTTCCGCAGTTGGTGAAGAGAATCCTGAAGTTGTCGAGGCACGCCGTCTTGGAATCCCGGTCATTAAACGGGCTGAAATGCTTGGTGAACTAATGCGATTGAAATTCTCTATCGGCGTTTCCGGAACACATGGGAAAACAACAACGACCTCGATGATCGGTAAAATCATGCAGCTTGGTAAATATGAACCTACGTTGATTGTCGGTGGTATTGTTTCAGGTTTAGGCACCGGTTCTGCACTTGGGGGAAGTCAGTATCTGGTCGCTGAAGCAGACGAATACGATAAATCTTTTCTTTCAATGTTTCCGTCAATGGCGGTTGTAACAAATATTGAACCGGACCATCTCGATTGCTATGACGGGGAAGAAGATTTACTGAACTCGTTTGTTTCTTATATGAATCGTGTTCCGTTTTATGGTCAGGTAGTGATTTCAGCTGATGATGAGAATTTACAAAAGATTAAACATCTTATCAAACGTCCTTTTACGACATTCGGGTTTTCTATCGATGCTGACTACCGGGCATTAAATATTGAAATGGTTGAAGGTCGTACGACATTTGCGGTCTATAAAAGAGGTGATTTACTAGGTGAGATTATTCTCAAAGTACCCGGCGAGTTTAACATCCTGAATGCACTTGCAGCGGTAGCATCCTGTTCCGAACTGGATATCCCGTTTGAAATAATTGCCGACGGGCTATTGGAGTTCAGAGGTGTTTCCAGACGGTTTGAGTTTATCGGGACTGAAAAAGGTGTGACAGTTGTTGATGATTATGCACATCATCCATCTGAAATCAAAGTAACCCTTGAAACTGCACAGAATATTTATGATAAACGGTTAATTGTAATTTATCAGCCGCATCTTTATTCACGAACACGGGATTTTAAAGAGGATTTTATACAGGCGCTCTCAATCGCAGATAAAGTTCTGCTTGTTGATATATATCCGGCACGGGAAGAGCCGATACCGGGTGTGACCTCTGAGCAACTTGTAATAGATGCTCAGGCAAAAGGATTTAAGCAGTTTCAATATATAGGTAACAGAAACAATGCGCCAAAGATTATTTCTGAGATGGCGCAGGAAAATGATCTGGTAATCACTATGGGTGCCGGATCTATAACCCTTGAAAAACAGAATATTTTAAACGAGTTAAAAAAGTAGATATGAAACTTTCGGTTAAGACAAAACTTCTTTTAGTGTTAACAATTATTTTTGGTGTTTTCGGAATAGTTACTCTCAACTTTACAAATCTGTTTGCTTTGGAAGTTGTAAAAGTCAATGCAGAAACGTTATCCGATTGGAACGCAAAGTTAGGTCTT
>QQUK01000236.1 GCA_008501655.1 Calditrichota bacterium | reverse complement strand
CTTTGCAGCAGTCTTCAATTCCTCTTTTAAAGCATCGACTTCATCCTTGAGAACTTTCATCTGACTGTTTTTTACGATATATGAATTGGCAATATCTTTTAAATTCATCGCCGGTATCTCCCCGGTTGCTTCATCCTCCTGCTCTAACAATTTACCGTGAATCTTGGCAGGACAAATATCATAAAACTCACAAAAACGACATAAGCCGCTTTCCTGAGGCTGAAATGAACCGGTCTGCTGGGCATGTATCGTCTCTAAGATCGCATCTTTAAACTCAACGACTAAACTATCAAGTTCCTCCGCACTAAATTTCTTTGTAACTGCCTCTTCATGTCTGAGAAAATATTGGATGACCTCAATATCTGTAAAATCAGGATAATTTTCCATAATCGCCAGTTGATATAATCCCATTTGATAGTAATAAGAACTATCCGATACCTTGGCAAGCCGTACCCCGGTTTTATAATCAACAATCTCAATTGTTCCGTCATCCCGTTTCGACATCCGGTCTACACGGCACTTACATTGAAAATCAGTACCCGGTAAAGTAAAATATAAATTTTGTTCAGTACCTAAAAGTATTGATTGATTAAATGGTTTATGCTGTTCATAGTATTTGATTAGAATCTCCTCACCGATACGAATATAATCATCTATAGTATGAAAATCAGAATCAACCAATATATTTTCAGCACCGACAGAATCCCATTCATCTTTATAAAAAGATTTTAAATCAGCAATCGGCATGACAATCCCGTCAGCACCTAATTTATATAATTTATCTAAAGCAGTATGGACGATATTCCCCATCAAAGCAGGAGCATTCTGCCTTGATTCCTTTTTGATTTTATCTACATATTCAAATTTAAATTTTTGAGGACAACTGTTATAACAGTCTAAAGCGGAATATGAATATCGGGATAACTTATCTACCACTCTTTGTTCAGCTCCTTGAAATCTTTGTATTTAAAATAGGTCACCATAACTTTCAAAAATCCAAAACCTAAGCCAAAATGAATCGTCGGAAATATAAGAAGTCCGTAAATAAGACAACCGATATGTTTTTTATCAACAGCAAGATAAGTCGAAAAAGCCAATATTATAAGCAGATAAAAAGCAATTGCTGAACGGAACAATTCAAACACCGGAGTGAACATAAACGACAAGACCAATGCTGCAAAAAACCCAAACACTGCAGCTCCTGCAAACCATTGTATCGGAGAAAATATTTTATGTTTCAACGCAAACTTGAATCGACCCATACCATACCGATTCATCTGTTTCCACAATCCGGTTATTGAGGAACGGGGATAATAAAAGACGGTAAGTTTTGGGGAAAGATAAGATTGAAATCCGGCAAGTTTCACCCGATAATTAAAGTCGACATCTTCACATGCATCAAACTTTTCATCAAAATAGCCGATCTTCTCAAACACTTCCCGGGTGTACATCGCACCGGATGATGTCGGGTCAACAATACCTTCGAATTCAGCATATATCTCAGACCCCGGTTTGTGACCTAAAGATGAACCCCGGCAAAGTGCGACTGACTTTTCAAATTCGTTAATATCCGGAGGAAGCAGCGGTTGGGGACGACAAAGACACTGCGCACCAGTCTCCTTAAATTTGGCAATAATATCTGAAAGAAAATTTTTGGATGGAATATACGTATGACCATCTAAAATGAGTATATAAGGCGCGGTACTGTTTTTTACCCCGACATTTCTGCCGGATGAAGGCAATCTTCCCGGGTTATCTAATACCTTGAGTGAACCGAATCTCCCTTTAAACGATTCAGCAATCTCCCTGGTTTTATCTGTTGAAAATCCGTCTGCAATGACGACCTCAACCTTATCCATTGGAAAATCCTGCAGATAGACCTGATCAAGCGTCTGACCGAGAAACTTCTCCTCATTACGAACCGGCATGATTATCGCAATTGTATATTTTGAATCTATTTTTGACATAAGGCTACCTTATTAACTTATTATCTTGGTTGTGTGTAAAATAAATTAGATGGGAGAATAAAGAAACTAAAAATTTCAGAAAATCTGAAAGTATTTATCAGATTTTTCTCTTTTTTGCGAAGCTGAGCAGTAAGATTTGTAGTAATTAACACTCTCAGTCGACAGCTTCTCAGCAAGACCCGGTTCTTCGATCAGAGAGAGAATATGGTCAGCAAGCGTAGAAAAATCATTATACTGAAACATCAGAATATTTTTTCCGGAGACAAGATTATCAATCAACCCGATAGGTGTTGAAATCACAGGAATCCCTCTTCCCATCGCTTTAAGAAGTTTTTCTGAAAAATGTTCGATATGATAACAATTCAGGAATATATCTATATCATCAAATGTTACAGAATCATCAAACAGAATACCGTGCATCTTCTCAGCTTCAGTCGTTTTAATAAAATTCCCTTTCAGAGAACCGGAACCTTTGATAACCAATTCAGCTCTCGGATATTTTTGTTTCACCAGTTGGAAAGCTTTTGCAAGACAGTGGAAATTAAATACTTCTTCAAGATGGGCATCGACGAATATTTTCGGCTGGACATCTTTAATCACTTTTGGCTCTATAGTATTCTCAGTTGCTATAGGCATTCGAAACAGAGCGGGAAATTTTCGTTTTAACAGTGACTGCCGTAAATTGTTCGAAGGTACTATAATCGTATCCGCCATACGGAACATTCGTTTTTTCAATCTATTAAAATCATCAAAGAGATAATAATCTTTATAGTTTTTATGTTCAAAAATTATCTTTTTACTGTAGAACTTACCAATTATAAACAATGCGAGAATATCATTTAAAAGAGAAGCACCTTTGACATAATAAATATGGATATGAGTCTGTTTGCGTATCTTTTCGATTACCTGTGCAATGAATGAAATCTTTGAGATAAAACTGTTCAGAGCTTTGAAAGATTTTAAAACATTCGACTTTTTATATTGAATGAATTCAAAGTCCGTTGTGATATCTTTACAAATATCATCTTGTTCAGATTCTGAAATTTCTACCGGTAAAATATGCAATACCGAAATTTTACTCGAATCCGGTATTGTCCGACTAAATCCTTCTGCGGCTGCATATTGTCTGTTTCTATTCTCTGACATACTCATTTTCCTTCATTCCTTGTACAAACGGAATACAAAAAGGTTTCTATTTCTATCGGCAAATATAGACGCCATATAAGTATGACCGACAACAACTTACTGCCACAGAGACAAACTCGCTGGAAAATACAAAATGATTGATTTAAGGCTGGATTTGATATATCTTTAAAAATTCAGAAAAATGGAGAGATATTATGACCCAAAAGAGAGAAAAACATATCGAAGATATTAAAACCCTTACCCAAAGGATAAAAAAGACAGTTAACGGATTTTCCGATGAACAGCTTAATACTCCTTATCGGGAGAATGGCTGGACTGTCCGCCAGGTCATCAATCATATTGTCGATTCCCACACCAACGGATTTATCCGCCTCAAAATGATGCTGATTGAGGACCATCCGACTCTCATTCCATATGACCAGGATAAATGGGCGGAACTCCCAGATACAAAAACTCTCGATATAGAAATATCATTGAAGATTCTCGATGGTCTCCAGACAAGAATCGCCTACTTGTTTGAACATGCAACCGAGGCTGATTACAAACGGACTGCACATCACCCTGAGGTCGGTGATGTCGACTTTGAACATGAACTCGAAAATTATTCATCACATGGTAATACTCACTTAAGTCAAATAACAGGTCTCAAAGAAAAAATGGGATGGTAAATGACTGAACAAAATGTAAAGAATATATATACACCAAAGAAATATTTCTCCTTCGGTCTCTATGTCCTCTACATTCTCCTTTCAGTATACTTGTTAGACGCAATCGTTACTTTTATAGTATTCCCACAGATTCTTGTTGGAAAAATAGTATTAACAGGCTTACCGGTTTACATTTATACGATTTTAGGAACTATCTTAGCAATTCTATCTATCAGATTTATAGCAAAACGAAAACAAAAGTCTATGTTGCTTTTATTAATTTTGTTCGGTGCAACTACGCTTATTCGTTCTGTTACATTTGTATATTATATGATAGATAGTCAAGCAGTCACAGAAAGTTTAAACAAGATATCATCATCAAATTATAATGAATACGGTACTCTCATGTATCTGTTTGGAAAAATGATTGTACCACTTGCAATTTCACTGTTTATCTATTTCTTTTTTGCTGTCCGTAAAGATTTTAAAAATTAATAAGGAAACGAAATTAATGCAGAACTTTCACACCAAGATAATCGCATCCGAAATAAACATTAAACCGAACCAGGTCAACGCCGTTGTTGCTCTCTTAGATGATGCCGCCACTGTCCCGTTTATCGCCCGCTACCGCAAAGAGATGACCGGCTCCCTCGATGAAGTCCAAATCACCGCAATTCGGGACCGTATCATACAGCTCCGTGACCTTGATAAACGGCGTGAAGCAATTCTTAAATCACTTACCGAACGGGAACTTCTAACCGATGAACTGGAAGAACAGATTGAACAAGCCCAAACGATGACCGAGCTCGAAGATATCTATCTTCCCTACAAACCGAAAAAACGAACCCGGGCAACAATCGCCAAAGAGAAAAGGCTCGAACCGTTTGCAA
>QQUK01000110.1 GCA_008501655.1 Calditrichota bacterium | reverse complement strand
TCCCCCTAATTCTATGGCAGCCTCAGCTAGAGCAAATCCCATTTTCCCGGATGAGTTATTTGAAATAAACCTTACCGGATCGATCTGTTCCCGTGTTGGACCGGCTGTGATAAGTATTTTTTTACCTGTTAGGCTTTTTTTTTTCGCTTTGGAAGATTTTGACGAGCTAAAATGATTTTTAATGAACTTAAAAAGCTCATCCGGTTCAGGCATCCGCCCTACTCCGAAGTGGTCACATGCCATCTCACCTTCATTCGGCTGAATGAACTGATAGCCAAGATTGGCAAGCTCCCTGATATTTTTCTGAGTAATCTTATTTGCCCACATTTGCGGATTCATCGCAGGGGCAAACACAACCGGCCGGGGGGTCGCACAGATTACCGTTGTAAGGAGGTCATCAGATATACCTGAAGCAACTTTTCCCAGGCAATTTGCTGTAGCCGGAGCAATCATAATCAAATCAGCCCACTCAGCAAGGTCAATATGTCTGGTCGCAATATATTGTTGATGCTCAAACATTTCCACCGCTACCGGATTATTGGAAACAGTCTCAAGGGTCAAAGGAGTAATAAACTCAGTTGCCGATTTTGTCATAACAACAATGACTTCTGCCTCTGCCTTACGGAGTGATCGGACAAGGTAGGGTATTTTGTAACAGGCAATACCGCCGGTCATACCAAGAAGTATTTTTTTACCTTTTACAGACATTTTAATGAAGTGTGGAAGATTCGTTTAAATGATCATCGAACATACTGGAAACTTCATACTGTTCGGAAGCACCGAAAATAACCGAAGAGACAATAAGTTTCATCTGTTCTAAGTTTATCTGTTCACCTGAAAGAAGAATTATCCGCTCGATAATTGTCTCAAACTGTTCCGAATCAAGAATTCGGGTATTGAGCAGTTTAAGTAAAAATCCGTGAGCTTCGGGAGATATCTGATACATCTCTTCTTCGGTTAATATCCTGGTCGAGGTCAGGTAATCGGGGAAATCGGAATAATATTCTTCAATAGTTGAGTTATATTGATCTAAAAACCATTTGTAAGCGGTATCTATTTCCTGTTCGGAATAGCCCAAATCTTTTAGCTCCAATGAGATATCATCGGGTGCAGGATTGTGATCGGCCTGTTTGCGCATGTAGTCCATTAAAAAGACGACAATCTCTAATATTCTGTTTCTCATATGAGTTAAGATACATCGTCTTAATAAACTACGCAAGTCAAGAATACTGTTCGTGTTGATTTATTCTAACTCTTTATAATCCGGCAAGTTAATGACTGGTTTTAAAGCATCGCTATACCCGGTAAAAGTGACTGTTAGATTCATAGTTTCAGCAAGTTTATAAAGTATCAATTTGGGACGTTTAATTTTATACTCATCAAGTTTAATCGTAAATTTAGCTGAGACATTTATCACCTCCGCAGTTTCATTTGAGGAGATATTAAAAGTAACAATCGGATACAATTTTCGTTTTACACCGTGGATATAAAAATATCCAAATCCATTTGTTTCATATGTTTTCCCATCCTCTACAGACTCCGGCATATTACTGATTGAAACAAGTTCAAAGTACGCATACGGATATTCGTCAGTCTCAAGATAATCAGAACGCATATCTTCATCTCTGGTTTCAATCCCGGTATGCATTGTACGCAAATCGACCCTTATCAAACCCGAAACCGGAGTAGTCGGAGATTGTTTATCAAAACTAAAATAACCTGCTACGTCTGTAGTGATGCCTTCAATAAATTCAAGCTTTGCGGTAGACTCAAACTTAACAGTATCAGATTTTAACAGCGGATTTAATGCAAAATCTGATGCAAAACTTATTGAAGTACATACGAATAGTACAGATATGATTAAAAAAGAACTTCTAATTGTTAAGGGCACCTTGATCAATCCAATCTTTAATCATTTCAATTTGTCCGGCAGATAAAGCGCCACCTGTCAGAGGCATCCTGCTTCCACCTATTGATGGTGTATCTTGAGAAACTTTAATGTAAAACGTACTCGTTGCTGAACTGTTTGCTACAACAAAAGCACCATTGGTTCCGTTTGCTGAAATGATTTCAGAATATTCTGCAGATCCGAGATTCAGTCCGCCATTGGATGCAGAACCACCATGACAGGAACCACCAAGACATCCGTTGGACTGAATAATCGGTCTAACATCAGTTGCAAAATTCACGATAGTATCAACAGGGTTAGTACCGCCGGAACTACCGGTTGGAGCAGAACCTTCATCGGAACATCCAATAAGAAGTAAAAATGAGCACAAGAGAAATAGGAAAGTTAGTTTTTTCATACTACTCTCTTTCGTTTAATAGCCAAAGTGTAATTGTAAAAAATACATCGATTCATCTTTTAAAGCCCCATCTGTATACCGGGTGTATGAAGGGCGGAGCTGTACAAAAGAAATCGGGAATAGCTCTACTGAAAAGCGTAAAAACTCATCAGCACCATCAGCAATATCCCTGTTTCCGTCAAAGAAATTATATTCAGTAATCAGATACAGACCATAATCCAGTCGGGTTGTAAGATTCATATATGATATCAAAGTATCATTATCCTGTCCAACTAAATCAAGTTCACCCATAAAAGTAAACCGGTCATACGATGCTCCTCCAAATATTGCTTTAGCATGCGGGAATAATCTGTTTGTTCCGAGGAGCTCTTCGGAAAGCCGATAGGATGCTCCGAGAAATAGGCCAATATTTTTAAATTCCATTGTTTTCATTGCATGGAATCCATAAATCCCCTGGTCATTTTGACTGAATACTTCAGCAGTAAATTGGAAACTATTTTTTACGAACGTAAACCCGACACCATCAAGATATATGTTTGATCCATGTCCGGTGCGAACACGATTGTAAGCGGTATGATCTACATTTTTTAAACCGAAAGCGGGACTAAAGCGACCGGCTCTCAAATAAAATTGTTCATCAAACATTGATGCTATCGCATAGTTTTCGTTTATACCGTTTTCCCAGAATCTGAATATATACTGAAAATTTTTAAAAGGTTCAAAGCTGAGATGAAAATCAGTCTGCATTCTGAATACCGAACCATCTTCCAGAAGAAGATGCCGTGAATCAAAACCGACAACAACTGATTCAGAAAGGCGCGGCTTTTTATAGTTTTCTATAGCTGTCTGTTTAGTTGATGGGAGACAGAATTCATTTAATGATACGGTGTAGTTTGCAAACTCATTTCTCATCCCCCCACCGGCAGGGTTTATATGACAAGAATTGCAAGTAGTACTTTTTTCTACTGAAAGCCTTGGATATGCAAAGGCTGACCCAATAATGCAAAGCAGTAAAAATATCAACGGCAGTGCTGTTTTCTTCATTATCAAAATTCCCATGATTATAAAACTTTAATATAAAACTAAATATACATCTACGAAACTGCTGTATTGTCACAGTAATTTAATATTAAAGTACTTTTTATATGTTAACAGAGAAATAAAAAGCCTGTTTCGTACAAAACAGGCTCAAAATTATTCATTTTAGCTACTTAGTGTTTAAAATGTCTTACAGCAGTGAAAACCATAGTGGCGTTAGCTTTATCGGCAGCTTCAATAGCTTTATCATCACCTTTGGAACCACCCGGCTGAATAATAGCAGTCACACCGGCATCGGTTCCGACTTCTACACCGTCAGGCATCGGATAAAAAGCATCTGATGACATCACTGCTGATTTAGCTCTTTCACCGGCTCGTTTTACAGCAAGAAATCCGGCATCAACCCGCGAGGTCTGCCCCATTCCAATTCCGACTGTCGCCAGATTTTTGGAAAGGACAATAGCATTAGATTTAGTATGCTTTACTATTTTCCAGCCAAAAAGCATCTCTCTAATCTCATCATCGCTCGGTTTTCGTTTGGTAACTACTTGCCAGTCATCCGGCAGCGTGACTTTGTCATCGGCTGACTGAACCAAAAAACCACCTCGGATATTTTTATAAACAAGTTCACCGGAAGGTCTTCCCCCGGATATAGCCGGAAGTGTTAAAAGACGACGGGTCTTTTTCTTTTGCAGAAGCTTAAGGGCATCTGCTGAATATGATGGAGCTAAGATACATTCTACAAACGGTGTTTCATGTAAAAGCTCAGCCGCAGCTATATCGACTTCTTTATTTAATCCGATGATGGAACCAAAAGCGGACAACGGATCTGATTCATAAGCTTTTTTATATGCATCCGCAATTGAATCAGCAACAGCTGCACCGCACGGATTTGCATGCTTTAAGACGCAGGCAAACGGTTCATTGAAGTCCAATAGCATTTCAAGGCAGGCATCGAGATCATTATAATTATTAAATGAGAGTTCTTTACCGGCATGCTGTTCCGCATTTATCAATGTCGGACCTGAAAAACCGGAAATTGCATACAAGGATGCATCCTGATGAGGATTCTCACCGTACCGAAGTGTTGTTTTTTTATCAAGTTTGAGAGTAAATCCATCAGGACATTCGGATGTCTCGCTATCCGAATCTTTTCCAACAATGAAATATTCAGAAATAGCAGCATCGTATTCAGCAGTCATGGTAAATGCTTTTTTAGCACATTCCCTTCTGAAATCGATATCGGTTGTACAGTTATTCTCTTTGAGTTGATTGATAATATTATCATAATCAGAGGGGTCGGTAACAACAGTT
>QQUK01000278.1 GCA_008501655.1 Calditrichota bacterium | reverse complement strand
TTTCTTAGCCGGTTCTGATGGAAGTATTATATCAAATGTCGAGATATTTAATTTCCCGGATGCCGGTCTTTATATTAATGCCAACGATGTCATAGTGGATGAATGTACAATTCATGATAACGAAGGGGCCGGAATATTAACAAACGGTTCACGGCGATGTCAAATCGGATCCGTACTTGGAAATTATATTTACGACAACAACGGTACAAGCGGAGATGGTATTCAGTTACACACAGATATTTTTAATAATACAAGTGACAGTAATATTATCTATTTAAATAATATCGGAACTATTGATGGTACCACCGCCTCACCGAATGAAAGAGCCGGGATACGGGTGTTCGGGGAGTACAATAGAATTTTGAATAACTTAGTTTCCGGAAACAACTATGACGGGATTGTATTAGGTGAGGATAGTGCTGCATCGAGTTTAGCAAATGTGATTGATGAGAACATCATCGGTTTAACACTGACCAGCGATGATACACTACCGAATGGACATGGCAACAACGGTGAGGGTATTTATATACGGTATGGTGAATCTGATACCATCACTGAAAATTCTATCGGTGGAAATATCGGAAATGGTATCGAGTTTGCATCTGAAGGGAACAATGCCTATATCTCAGATAATTCGATTGGGATATATGATTTATTTACGGAACACATTGGAAATCTGGGGAGCGGGATATTTCTGAGAGGGAATTCAAACATCATAACAGATAATTATTGCGGTAATAATCTAAACGGTATTGTAATCGCAGGTGATAGTAATCATGTGAAGTCCAACCATTTAGGATCTATAGAAACTACTAAGCTTCCTAACGCGGTTGATGGGGTCAGGGTCAGTGGGAACTATAATTTGGTCGGCGGAATGCTTACCGAGAGAAATATCTGTTCCGGTAACAGTTTGTATGGAATAACTGTATCCGGTGCCGGAAGTACCGGAAACATTATCCAAAATAATATTATCGGTACTGACAGTTCGACTACATACATAATATCAAATGGTCGTGACGGTATTCGAATTACCGACTCGGTACAAAGTACACAAATATTAGACAATCTGATTGAAGGTAACGATAGCAGCGGGGTTATGCTCAGTGCGACTTTCGGCAGACGCCCGCGAGGAACTATATTTGAAAGAAATCAAATCGGGCTGCCATTACTATTTTTAGATGGAAACAGAACATCGGGAATAGTTATCAAAGGTGCTGTTGAAACATACATCGGAAATCCGATGACCGGAGAGGGGAATTTAATAGCGTATAATGATTTTTACGGTATAGATATCCGGAACGGTGATAGCACAATTATTGTAAATAACCATATCTTTTATAATGAAGGGAGTGGTATTTTTATCGATTCTGGAAAACATAATCAAATCATAGACTGTAATATTAATTCTAATGATTATCATGGCGTTTATATTGAAGATGCTGACAGTACATATATAACCGGAGATTCGATTTATTATAACGGCGGAAATGCGATTACTGTGATAACAGGAAAATATAACCGGTTTATCAAAAACTATATTGCATTTAATGATTATTTAGGAATCGATTTAGGCAATGATAGTAATACTGATAACGATGTTAATGATATTGATGACGGTCCGAACGAGTTCCAGAATTACCCTGCTATCTTTTCAGTTACAAATGTCAGTGATTCTTTGCTAATTGTCGGAGAGGTTGATGGTCTCCCTTTTACTGATTATCTCATTGAGATGTATGCAAACTACTATTGTGATTCTTCGGGATATGGTGAAGGTGAGGAATGGCTTGATTCTGTCACGGTCACCTCAATCGGAGACGGCACAGCTGTCATTGATTTTAAATCAGCAAGCACGTATGATCCATCGTACAGTAATCTTACTTTTACAGCGACTGATAATAACGGAAACACATCAGAATTTTCCCCCTGTTTTGAATATATTCTCGCTGCAGCCGACATCGGGGTCACTATGGTTTCTGATAAAGATTCAGTAATGGTTGCAGATACCGTAACCTTTACGATCACTGTGACAAACAACGGTGTTGATCAAGCTACCAACGTAACTGTCATAGACACAATCCCTTCATCTTTGTCTTACGCTTCTGATTCATCGAGTCAGGGAAGTTCGGTGCTGACAGATAACGTATTATCCAGTTCAATCGGTACGTTAGCATCCGGAGCTTATGCTGACATTATCCTTAAAGTTACTGCTGATTCAGTCGCATCTCTAGCGAACCGATGTATCGCATCAGCTGCAGAGCATGACCCGGTACCTCAGAATAATTCAGTTCAGGATTCGGTTGAAGTAGTTGATAACCTTACATCTATCATTTCTGATGATACTAGCAATTTACCTACTGAGTTTCAATTATCACAAAACTATCCTAACCCTTTTAATCCTTCTACAACAATTGAATTTAGTCTTCCCGCTAAATCATTCGTAACGATTGAGATAATTAATATTAGCGGTCAAATAGTAAAACAACTTGTTAGTAGAGAAGTTGCTGCAGGAAACTATAAAGTATCTTGGGATGGATTAAATAATAACGGAGAGCACGTTTCCAGCGGAATGTATTTTTATCGTTTTAAAACGGATGAACATATCGAAAGTAAGAAGATGTTACTCTTAAAATAAGTATTAAAAAAAGCCCATAAATATTATGGGCTTTTTTAGAATTACATTATTAAATCTTAAGGTTTAATATTCTGATTCATACGAAACATGTTTTTCGGATCGTATTTTCTTTTCATATCTTTCAATTTATCCATTGAACTACCGAACCCACTGCCTACCCGGTCAGCTTCATCTTCAGTCATAAAATTGATGTAAACACCACCGGTAGCAAACGGTGCGGTTGCATCAAAATATTCCCGTGACCATTTGATACATTTATCATCATCAGATGCATCATCCCAGCGACCATGGACATTCATAACAAAATTAGCATCACGATGCGGATATGCAGTTGCATCGGAAGCAACTCTGTTGATTTCACCTCCCAACAATGCAAAGAATATTTCACATTGAGGAGACGGTAATGTTTTAGTGTACTCTATCGCAGTATCAATAAGACCATCTTCGAGTTCAAGGAAGTTGTGAGATTTCCAGTAATTTCTTGCTCCCGGAGTTAATAGCGGATCAAAAGCCTGCTGCCATCCGGCAAACGGCATTTGTCCCACATGTTCTCCGACCATGGTTCCAAATGAACGAATTGGTTCGATTGCTTTTTTACCGGCATCTGCATCACCGATATGACAGAGTGCAAAAACAATAACATCGGTACCATGAACTTCTTCCGGTAGAAACGGAAGAGGCGGTGCCTGCCGCATTACCACCCAGACACAAGTATCATCACTTAAAGTTTTACAATATTCACGAAATTTTGTTAAAGCATTTTTAGCATCAGCAAGAGGAAAAATTATCAGACCGCTTAACACTTCCGGACCGACATTAAACAATTTATAGACAAACCTGGTTACAATTCCAAAGTTACCGCCACCACCTCGGATAGCCCAGAAGAGATCTTTATTATCGTTTGCATTTGCTTTTAAAAACTTGCCGTCTGCTGTGACAACATCAGCCTCGACCAGACAGTCGAGAGTCAGACCATGTTTTCTGGAAATCCAACCAAAACCGCCTCCCAAGGTCAAGCCGGCAACTCCTGTTGTCGAGTTGATGCCAACCGGAGTTGCAAGTCCAAATGATTGAGACTCATGATCCAGATCACTGAGTGTTGCACCCGGTTCAACATGAGCTCGTTTTTCCAGCGGATCTATACGTACGGATTTCATCTCTGAGAGGTCAATCATAAGCCCATCATTACAAACGGCATTTCCGGCAATATTATGGCCACCGCCTTTGACTGAAAAATGTAAGTTATGGGTTCCTGCAAATCTGACCGCAGCCTGAACATCTGAAGTTCCGGCGCATCTGATGATTAAAGCTGGTTTGCGGTCAATCATTGCATTCCAAATTGTACGTGCTTCATCATACCCTTTATCCTCCTGAGCTAGTAATTCACCCCGCAGTGAAGCTCTGAGTTCGGTTATAGTATTTTCATCAAGTGGGATAAATTCACCATTAGTTTGAAGGATTTTTGTTTCCGACATGTGGTACCTTTCTGAATTTTTAGGGTTCTCAAAAGGAATGAACCATGTAGTTACAACTTAATCAAGTATTTTATAGACCCGTATTATCTTTTATATCTTTTCATGCAGATATCTGCACTCTACATGACAGGCTAATTAACTATTGGACATGACCTTAAGAGGGATCAAAAACGAAAGGATGTACTTGTATTGAACAATCAATACTATTTGTATATACTATTTTTTATCAGAGGAACGTAATGCTTCTACTATTAACTGACCTACTTTATGGGCTGATTGCGGGTTTTGTCCGGTGATGACTCGATTATCGGATACAGCATTTTCTTTCCATGGTTCGCCGGAAACAAATATACCGCCTCGCTCAGTCAGTCTATCCTGGAGCAAAAAGGGAACAACATCTTCAAGTTTTGCAATAGTCTCCTCTTCATTTGTAAATGCTGCAAATTTCTTACCATCAATAAGATAAGAACCGCCAGTAAGAGTAACTTCAGTAAGTGCTGCCGGTCCATGACAGACGGCACCGATTACTCCTCCTTTTTCATAGATATATCGGGAAGTAATATTTACAGAAGAATCCCCCGGG
>QQUK01000251.1 GCA_008501655.1 Calditrichota bacterium | reverse complement strand
AAAGAATCCTCCGGGAGAATTTATAAAGAAGTAATTAGAGTGAATGCTTCATGATAAAACCCCGGTTGACATAAACCGGGGTTTTTCTTTTTACATTATCTCAGATCATATTTCGTAAATGATATATAAGATCCGATGAGAACTAACAATATCATAAAAAGCAGTATTGCTACATTACTTGTCAATTCACCGAGAATATCTGCAGTTTGAATTTTCGGATGTACAAACAGCGGTCTGTCGGAGACATCAATAGCGTTATCTTTTCCCATAGAGAGATCAAACCCTTTTTCTGAATCCATTGTAATCATCACTGCTCCGGCACCTGGACCGGCATCTGCTGATTTCTCATCTATATAGTCATTAAATTCTTTCCGGTAATCTGTAAAAGCTTCTTCGTAGATAGATTTTAATGTCAAATCTGTCACCGATAATGTTGTTGTAGCCAACTGGTAGGTTGCCGCCGGTGAAAATCGCGCTAAGGCAAACCCGAGATTCTGCTGGGTGCGCTGTTTGTTTTTCCAGTCATCCATAAGAAGTGATTCATAGTCTTCGATATCAAGAGTAACCACTTTTCGAATTGAATCTTCTTCGTTCATGCGTGCCCAGATCTCATCATCGTTAACTTCTTCCTCTCTCTCTTCGTTATCCCTTGCCTGCCAGCGTTTTTCTGACTCAGCATAAAATGTTTCCCATTTGTTTTTAGCATAGGCATCGCGCATCCCTTCGATTTCCCCCAAAGAAGGTACTGAAACGATGTGACCTGCAGCTACCACACCACCTCGGGGAATAATGAGTACAAATGCAATCCAAAAGACCAGGGAGAACATAAATGATACTGATGACCGGCTTGTCGTAGAGGAGATAAACAGACCAAACAGTATAAAAAACGTAATATACAGAATCGAAACCGCGATGAGTAAAATCAAACGTATCCATTCATCACCTGTCATTGGTACTTGATACAATACAACCAATAAAAGAGAAATGAGTATCGGCAACAGAATCGGAACAATCAAACCGAGCCAGGATCCAACCGCCTTTGCCAGCAGATAAGTAGTTCGTGGAACTGAGTTTGAGAATATGAGCCTCAGAGTACCGTTTTCCTTTTCTCCGTTGATTGCATCAAAGGTAAACAGAATAGCCAGAAGCGAAAAGACAATCTGAACGATAAAAGTAAAATCAAGGACTCTGAACACAGCAAAAATCGGATCATCTGAATAAATCGAATGTTTCATTTTTACTGTTGAGTTAGCATCAATATCGGACCATCTGCCAATATCATAAGCAAGTCCGGATGAGAATATCTGAAGTGATGATGGTTTCCTATGTTCCCGGTAGGAAATCGAGCGCCAGTTAGAAGTTCTATTTAGACCTTCATCTGCAAGCTGATGAACAGTTTCATACTGGATGACAGCCTGTTTATATTCATTGATTCCGATAAAAACGGAAACAATCATCAGAAAGGAACAGACTAAAAAAGTAGCAACAAATTTTGGCGATGTACTAATCGCTTTGAGTTCTTTTTGTACTAAATTTCCAAACATATCAATTGCTCCTTTTTTATCTGGCATCATACCGGTTAAATGAGATGAAAGCTCCGATGATAAAGGCTAAATTAAAAAATATTAAAATCCCAAAATCCGGTACAGCATGTATCAACGCGTCTGAAAATTCTTCTTTTTCATATGCATAAGAAGGGATTTCCGACGGGTCTATCGGTTCCGGTTCTTCATCTTCACCATCATCCGAGATAAAGACCATCCCACCTCCCATATTCATACCGGTTTTTTCATTTAAAAACTGGGTAAAACTATTTTGATAATTTTTCGCCTGTTCATAAAACCTGTCTTTAAGTTCCGGTGATGTCCCTGCAAGTCTTGATGCGACCAATGACAAAGATGCTGAAGGTGAAATTCTTGCAAGAGCATACGCTATTTTAGATCGCTCAATTTCCCGGTTATGACGTTCCTCATTTAGCCTGTCATAATAGCTATACAACTTATCATCCCGTTCAGTTGAGACTGAGTCCATAAACTTATTAAAAGCATTCATTACAGCATTCATACTTTGGGGGTCATCAGGATCGACCTGAGGAGCTTCAAAAGAATTGATTGCATTGATATGTTCTTTCCATAGTTCAGTTGCTCTTGCTGATTTAAGATAGCCGTGTTCATCAACGGTAGGAACATCTACAGCTCTTCCTGACACTAATACAGCAACCCGCGGAAGAATCAATGTTGTCCCTATCCAGATAATGAGAAGCATTAAGAATGAACTTGAACTTTTCTGGGTCATTGCCGAAACCATAATCGAAAGTGCCAGAAAAGCTCCGAAATATAAAAGCCCGGCTCCGACAATAAATGCAAACCGAAGCCATTCTTCTGCTGAAAGACTAACTCCGATTGCTATGAGTATTAATGAACCGACAGCAATGACTAACAACAACGATACAGTTAGTACCGAAAATGAACCTATAAATTTTCCAAGAAGAAGTTTCGTACGGGCAATATTATTTGACAAACAGAGTTTTAGAGTTCCCCGTTCTTTTTCACCGGATATAGCATCATAACCTAACAGTATTGCAAACAACGCAAGTACAACGGTAAAGATAAAATCCAAATCAATAAACCGGAAATATGCATATGCCGGCTGTTCGTTGTATCTGCTGTCATCAGGTGATATTTCTCCGCGGGTCTGAATCTCAGCTGTTCGGCCGATGTCGTTTGAGATGCCGTTTACAAGTGCAGCAAGTGGTTGAGGTGTAAGAAAAATCCGATTATCGCGAATCCTGTACCATTCTGTGATACCCTCAAAAGAGCCGATATTTTCAGCTTTCGCAGCCTCATACTGAGACATACTCAACTTATAATTCATACCACCGGTATAAAACGAAAGAAGAATCAGAAGAGCACAGACTAAAAACGTATAGAGGAATTTTGATGAACCGAGAATATCCCGAATCTCTTTTTCTACGATTACTTTAATCATATCAACCCCTTCACACTTTTAATGATGTTGTGTGACCAGCCATATACTGCATGTAAATAGACTCTAAATCCTTATCGAAAAGATTTGATGCAGCCTCTCTCATCACCATCCGTCCGTTGTCCATAATAGCAATTGTCGATGCTGCTTCTTTAGCCCGAAAAATATCATGAGTCGACATCAGAATTGCTTTCCCCTCTTCTTTTAGCTCTTTTAAAAGATTCATAAACTCAAAGCCGGCTTTCGGATCAAGTCCTGATGTCGGTTCATCGAGTAAAATTGCTGATGCATTTTTCAGAATCGCAATAGCAATTCCGCATTTTTGACGCATCCCTTTAGAAAAACTTTTCAATTTTTTGCTGTGAACCTGTTCCGGCAGTCCTACCCGTCTGAGAACAGCATGGTACTCATCTTCTGAGACATCGGTTCGTCCACCCAGTTTTGTGAAAAAATCAATATTCTGCATAGCAGAAAAGTTCGGATAAAGCATGACATTTTCTGAAACATAAGCAAGTTCCTTTTTTACCGTCAGAGGTTCAATATGCGAAGCAATCCCTTTGATTTTAGCTTCACCTTTGGTCGGCTCAAGCATATTTAAAAAGATATTGATAGCAGTTGTCTTTCCAGCTCCGTTTCCACCAAGCATAGCGAATACTTCGCCGGCTTGCACTTCAAAGTTAATATTATCAACAGCAAGGACACCATCTTCATATCGTTTTGTCAGGTTAACTGCCTCAATCGTTGGAATATTTGTATCAGTATTCATAATGTTTCTCCTTGGTTATCTTTTAGAAAGGCGCATCCCATAGTACACAATACCCCCGATAAGTAACCCGATCAGTAAAAGAATCATCACTGTTCCGAATATCGAGGTTTTGGTTTTGATTTCTACAGTAATTGTTTTGTCTTCAGTTGTTACCGGTTGTCCGTTGGACATTGCTGTAAAACGAACACGAATATTGTATTTTCCGGCAGCAATATCATCAGGAGGGTCGATCGATAATAGAACCTTCTCTTCCAAACCGACATCAAGTTTGCTGACTGATTCAGGATTTATCTGCTTCGACCAGTTCAAAGGGAGGTCAACTTTGAATTCAATATTATCAAGCCGATGCGACCCTTCATTGAATAAGTTCAATGTAACTTCAGCTGTTTTGTCAGCATCCATTGAATGATAAAGCTGAGGAGCCCGAACCAACAAATCACCTTTTCCGCGCGGTACCAGTTCTAATCTGACATACCCGACCTCAAGAGCTTCAATTTCATCTTCAGTCCAGGTTTTAGAATCAAGTTTCGGGAGTTTTTTCATTTTTTCCCGGGGAAGGACCAAAACATAGAATGGAATCGGTTTATCCATGACAACATCATCATTTGATCTGTCCGGAAGTGTAATCTGTAACGCAGCATTTTTCGTCTGAGAAGATTCGGTAAATTTAACCTGAGTGAGCCGGACATCCCCGCCCTGACTTTTAAAATATCTGCTGATCTGCTCTGGAAGATTAACGACTTCAAGTGAAAACATGTTAGATGTCCCCGAAAATAGTTCCAGTGTCAAATCAAATGATGTAGAACTTCCAAGGTCGACTTCCTGTGAAAATTGCTCGGACTGAACGATAACTCTATCCTGTGATTCATCTTTCTGCAGAAAAATTTTCAATGCCCGCTGGGTGCCGTTGCCGTATATCATTGAAATTATAACTTCATCCAAA